>DAICZO010000465.1 GCA_027311125.1 Acidobacteriaceae bacterium | reverse complement strand
ACCACAACTGATTGGGTGCCCCATCCTTCGCTTTTTTCTGGCGAAGGGTGGGTTCCTTCGAATAACGAAGAGAAGCGAGTCGAGAAGCTATGCTAGATGGCGGGTGGCCTAGGTCTGGCTAACCAATGAAGACGGGGTGCCCCAGGTATCGATTCTGAGACCTGGGATCTACTGGGGTGAACCCCTTGAGTGAGACAGTCTTCTGAAGACACAGTTGCCGGTTAGTGTGATTGTCTTCTCAAGGCGTTGCTTCTCCTTGAGGATATTCGATAGCCGGTGAAGCGGAGTCGGGCTCTGCTGGAGAGCAACCCGCCAAGGAATAGCCGGTTGGAGACTCATCGATAGGATGGGCCGGGGAGTTGGAGCGATTCGGCTCCCCACGCTCCTGTCTTGGTTTCTGATTCCATCGATAGATTTCCCCATGCCTGAAAAAACTCATGCTGGCTGCGCCGCAACCATTCGCCTGCCCTGACGCAGCTTGTTCGAACTCCTCCGGCGGTAGATAGCCAAGCGCCGAGTGGAGCCGGATGCGATTGTAATAACGCTCGATGAACTCCTCGATGCGAGCGCGAAGGTCTTCCAGATCGCGGTAAGTATTGGCGTAGATCTCTTCCCGCTTAAGAGTGCGCATGAAGCTCTCGCAACTGGCGTTGTCGTAAGGGTTGGCGGGCCGGCTCATGCTGGGCAGTATGCCGTGGCTTTGGAGCAGGTTCACATACTCACGGCAAGCATACTGACTGCCGCGATCGGAGTGATGCACCAGGCCGGGCAGCGGCTGGCGTTGCGCGATGGCCTGCTCCAGCGCGGACATCGGCAGTTGCGCCGCCAGGCTCCGGCCCAGCGCCCAGCCCACCACCTTGCGTGAGAACGCATCCAGCACTACGGCCAGGTAGACGAACTCAGTCTGCAGGCGGATATAGGTGATATCGGCTACCCATAACTGGTTGATTCCGCTTAATTGCATGCGCACAGCCAAGTTCAAATAGACCTTCAGTTCATGATTGGAGTCGGTGGTCTGAACCCAGGCCTGCGGCTGGACCGCAAGCAGGTTGTCTTCTCGCATCAGACGCGCCACGCGCTTGTGGTTCACAACCAGGCCACGCCGACGCAACTCCCGGCTTACTCGCCGATAGCCGTAGCGGCCGCGATGCTCCAACGCCACATGGTGAATCGCCGCGCGCACGTCCATCTCTTCCTCCACCGGAGCCACCGCCGTAAGCCAGCGATAAAATCCTGCCCGGCTTACCTGCGCCAGCATACACATCCGCTCGATCGTCAAACCGCCTTGCAGCGACATCACTGACCGCATTTGGTCGTAGATGCCGTCTCGCCAGTGCCGCCGTCGGCCTGGAGTCGAGCCGCTATCTTTTGCAAGGCACCTTTGAAAAAATCCACCTCCAGCGTCCGCTCCGCCAGAAGCTGCTTCAGAAGCCGGTTCTCTTCCTCAAGCCCCGAAGATCGAGCCACAATGGGTGCAACTGGGCCTTCCAGACGCATCTGCCACCGATACAGCAAGCGCCGCGGAACTTCAAGTTCCCTGGCCAAAGCAGAGATGTTGTGGCAGCCCTGCATCCGCGCCACCGCAAGACGCCGGAACTCCTCCGTGTAACTCCTATTCCTTCGCATTTGCAGCCCCCCATTCGCTGCAAACTGTGACTTCCTAAAATGTCTCACTTTGGGGGTTCACTCCAGCACAAACCCCTGCAAGCCACGGATTACTCCCGCAAACGCACAAGTCGCCGGGAAAATTCTCGGAGGTTGCAAAAATCGCCCCCGCGTTCACCGGAAGACCAAGAATC
>DAICZO010000457.1 GCA_027311125.1 Acidobacteriaceae bacterium | reverse complement strand
CCCACATACGGCACCCCCTCCCCCTCCAGGATCGACCGCACCCCAGCCGGAACACTCCGCCACACCGGCTGCTCCCGCACCCCTTCCATGCTGTCGAACATCACGTCCAGCATTCGGTGCCCCAGCCGCCGCAGTCCGTCCCAATCCTCCGGATCGAACGTCAACTCCTGCGCACTGCCTGTCTCGTGGGGAGTGGTCTGGTTGGTGCCTGTCTTACCGGTAGTCGTCTGGTTGGTCGTATCGTTCGCACCGGAACGATCCTCACCCATGCCCTGTCGCCGCTCGTCCACGCGTCCCCCTCGCAACTCCTTCACGCCAGGTAGTCACCCGCGCAAATCGCCAGAAGAGAGCCCATCCGAATCCGTTCCCTGCACAGCCTCTCGGTAAAGCGGCGCACAGCGCCTGCCTTCCAGCCTGAGTCTTATCTCATTCTATTCAAATACGTTATCGCGAATCGCTCTGGCCCATACAGGCCAAAACCCTCTACTTCGTCACTTCCACGCCCCGCCAGAACGCCACATGATGCTTTACGTTCCGCGCCGCTGGCTTCGGATCAGGATAGTACCAGGCCGCATCCGGGTTCTCCTGCCCGTCTACGATCAGCGTGTAGTACCGCGCCTGCCCCTTCCACGGACAACTCGACGTCGTCGAACTCGCCTTGAAAAACTCCCGCTTGACGGACTCATCGGGAAAGTAAACATTGCCCTCAACCATCTCGAACGTTTCGCTCTCAGCCAACGTCTGGCCATTCCAAACTGCCTTCGCCATAGTTCACTACTCGCTTCTTTTCAACAGATTACGGCCAGCATACCCTCACAGACATGCTTTGCCGTGGAGCGCTGGGCCCCAGAGGTCATTACGCATTTGTAACAGACGCGGTGCAACTTGGAAAGTCACCCCGCCTCAGCCACACACCGCATCCTGCCGACCAACGCCACTCCCTGACTACACTCTAAGCCACGCTCTCCACCACCGGCCGCGTCTTCTCCGGGTCCGGCAGCGCGATCACCGCAGCCGGGGCCGGGTCACCAATTCGCTCCTCATAGCTGCACAGCGCAGTCGTCGGCTCCTCCACCGGCGCGCCCTTCCGCGGACGACGCTTCGGCAGAAACTCCCGGTTGTTCGGACACACCAGGTACGTCCCCTCTTTGTTTGAGTACTCCACCACGTACGCACTGTCCCCATTCGGACAAGCCTGGTTCACCAGCTTCAGGTTCGAAGCAAAGTCGCACTTCGGATAGTTCGTGCAGCCGTAGAACGTGTCGCCCCGCTTCGTCTTCCGTACCGCAATCGCGCTCTCGCACTTCGGACACGGAACCTCCAGCAACTCCTGCTTCACATACTTGCACTTCGGATATCCACTGCACGCGATGAACTCGCCATACGCGCCTTCTCGCTGAAGCAGCGGCTTCCCGCACTTCGGACACAGCTCCTCCAACACCACCGGAGGCTTCTGCTGCACCTTCTGCGTCAGCTTCCGAATCGTCTTGCACGGAGGATCTTCGCTATACCCCGGGCAGCTCATAAACGGCCCCCACGGCCCATTCTTCAGCACCATCACCCGACCGCAGTTATCGCAAAACTCCTCTTCCGGAACGTCATCCGCTCCCGGTGCGCTCAGGTCCGGCTTGGCCGCGAAGTTCTCCTTCGTAAAGTCACAGCTGAACTGCTCCACCGTCACCTTCTTGCCCTTCGGTGCCGCCTCCGCAATCGCTGCCGTCAACTCCTTCGCGTCCGCTACTTCCTTCGAGAACTCCGTAAAGTCCTCGATCATCGCCTTTACCACCATCGGATACGTAAACGCAGCCGTGATCTTCTTCATCACCGCCTTCGGATCCTTCTTCCACGGACCCGCAGCCACCGTCATCGGCTTCGCCTTCGTAAAGTTACTGCACGAGTAGAAGCTCCCGAACTTGCCCCACTTCAGAATCAACGGACTTCCGCACTTGTCGCAGGTCTCATTCGTCGCCTGCTCCATCCGCTTGATGTCTTCCATGTTGTCGCCCGCGACCAGCAGCTCCTTCTCGAAGTGCTCGTAGAAGCCCTTCAGCAGATCCGTCCAGCGCTCCTCGCCATCTTCCACCGCATCCAACTCGCCTTCCAGACGCGCCGTGTACTGCGGATCGAAGATGTACGGAAAATTCTTCACCAGCAACCCCGTCACCACCGTGCCAATCTCCGTCGGCACAAACTTCGACTGGATCTTCTTCACATAATCCCGATCCTGAATCGTATTGATGATCGAGGCATACGTCGAAGGCCGCCCAATCCCGCGCTCTTCCAGCACCTTCACCAGGCTCGCTTCGTTGTACCGCGGCGGCGGCTCTGTAAACTTCTGCTCCGGATCAACCGACTGCATCCGCAACGCCTGCCCAGCCGTCACCTCCGGCAGAATCGTATCCTCCGACGCGTTCTCCCACACCGCCAGAAAGCCATCGAACTTCAAGATCGATCCACTCACCCGGAAGTCATACCGCCGGTCAGCCTTCGCCGAAATCTCCACCGTCGTCTGGTCAAACACCGCAGGACTCATCTGCGACGAAACAAACTTCTGCCAGATCATCTTGTACAGCCGGTACTGCTCATCGCTCAGATGCGCCTTGATCGACTCCGGCGTATACGACACATTCGTCGGACGAATCGCTTCATGCGCGTCCTGCGCATCTTTCTTGCCCTTGTACTCGTTCGCTTCCTTCGGCAGATACGCAGCGCCATGCTTCTTCTGCACATACTCCCGCGCCTCAATAATC
>DAICZO010000451.1 GCA_027311125.1 Acidobacteriaceae bacterium | reverse complement strand
CTTAAATGGTTGCTTTTTGCATATTTTCGGCTTAGAATGAGAATTGCATACAGTGCGCCTACGCTGCGATTGCAGGAGTAGGCAGATTGAAGTGAAGAGGGACTGAAAGATATGGCAAAGCGTCGTGGAAATCCGAATTGGGGCAAGCCTGAGCCGATAGGGCCGGTTACTCCGACGGTGACATCGTTCGAGCAGGTTGTGAAGGAGTACAAGCTGACCCCGGACCAGTACATTCGTTCGACGCGTCTGCGGGAGTGGGCACGGCGGAACAAGAACTCGAAGTACATCCCAGAGGCATTGCTGGAAGCCTGGGGCTTTGAGATTGAGTCGACGCTGTAAATTTAGCTGGAAGAGTTTGATGTGCGAGACGCCACCTGAGTTCAGGTGGCGTTTTTGTTTGGGTGGAGTGAGTGGGCGGGCGGATGTTTTCTGAGCCGGACGTATGATGGAAGTGATCAAAAGCAGACGTGGTGCGAAGCAGGAAGGACGAGGGGGCGATCGATGTTTTCAAGTGTGCTGGATGCAGTGGCGGAGATCAAGGCTGGGCGGATGGTGGTGGTGGTCGATGAGGAAGACCGCGAGAACGAAGGCGACCTGACGCTGGCGGCGGAGTTTGTGACTCCGGAGGCGATCAATTTTATGGCGAAGTTTGGCCGGGGACTGATCTGCCTGACGTTGACAGAGGAGCGTGCGGACTATCTGCGGCTGGGGCCGATGACGCAGGACAATACTTCGCGTTTTGGGACGGCGTTTACAGAGAGCATTGAGGCGCGGGAGGGTGTGACGACGGGGATTTCGGCAGCTGACCGGTCGCATACGATCCGGGTGGCGATCGATCCGCGGTCGACGGCGCAGGATCTGGCGAGACCGGGCCATGTGTTTCCGCTGCGGGCACGTAAGGGTGGGGTGCTGGTGCGAGCTGGGCAGACGGAGGCTTCGGTGGATCTGGCGCGGATGGCGGGGCTGGTAACGGCGGGAGTGATCTGCGAGATTATGAACGAAGACGGCACGATGGCTCGGGTGCCGGACCTGGTGAAGTTTTGCGAAGAGCACCAGATGAAGATGGTGACGGTAGCGGACCTGATCCGGTATCGGTTGCAGCATGAGCGGTATATCCACCGGGTGGCGGAGTCGCTGATGCCGACGGAGCATGGTGAGTTCCGGATGATTGCGTACGAGAGTGAGGTGGATGGTGCGGAGTCGCATGTGGCGCTGGTGTATGGGGATGTGACGGGCGATGCTCCGGTTCCGGTGCGGGTGCATACGCACTGCCTGGCGGGGGATGTGTTTGGGACGACGCTGTGCGATTGCAAGGCGGTGGTGGATAACTCGCTGCGAATGATTGCGGAGGCTGGACGGGGTGCGCTGGTGTATCTGCACAACGGGACGAAGGGATTTGGGATTGACCGGACGGTGGGGGACGGAGCGGATGGGCTGCATCGGGTGGTGTTCCATCGGGAGCAGCGCCAGAAGGAGAAGAGCGACGAACGGATGCAGCGGACGTTGCGGCAGGTGGGTCTGGGGGGACAGATCCTGTCGGACCTGGGGATTCGGAAGATTCGCCTGCTGACGAATACGCCGACGCATGTGCCGGCGTTGCAGGGATTTGGGATTGAGATTGTGGAGCAGGTGCAGATTCCGCTGGGGGATAAGGTGCGGAGTTAGCGGGGCTGGACGGTCAGGTTGAGGGCGAGGCCTGCGGTGAACTTGGTGCCAAAGTTGATCTGGGTGGCGGAGAGGTTGAGGGCGGCGGCCTGGGTGAAGGC
>DAICZO010000449.1 GCA_027311125.1 Acidobacteriaceae bacterium | reverse complement strand
AGGCTTGCCGGTTCCTGCAGCAAACTTGCCGTATGGCTTCTTGCCGGCAAAGCCGCCACCGGTTTTGTCATACGGCTTCTTGCCAGCGAAGCCGCCGCTGGACTTACCAGCATAGCCACCTTCGGACGAGCCAAAGGATTTACGCGGGCCGAAGCTGGGCTTGCTGCCAAAGCTGGGCTTGCTGCCGAAGCTGGGCTTGCCACCAAAGCTGGGCTTGCCGCTGTATCCAGAGCCTGCCGGGCGGTCCGACGAGTAAGGCCGAGCCGGACGGTCCGACGAGTAGGGACGCGCAGGACGGTCGGCGTTGAACGGACGCGGCGTGCGCGGTGCATCGAACTTGCGATAGCGCGGTCCGGTGCTTTCGCCGGCTGCGCCTTCACGCGGCACGAATGGCTTGCGTGCTGGGTAGCTGGAGCCACGATCCGGGGAGGAGCCACTGAAGCCTTCGCCGCTGGGCCGGGGGGTAAACTCGCGCCGCGGAGGGCGGGAGTCGCCAAAGTCCCGGCGTGGCGGACGGCTGTCGTTGTCGCGGCCAAAGAAGGGTTTGCCGGCAAAGCCACCCTCGCGTTTGCGGCCGAACGTGCCTGGCTTGGAGAAGGTCTTGCGCGGAGCGAAGTCGCCAGGAGCGCGATTGAAGTCGCCTGCTGGACGTGGCGTAAACTCACGCCGGGGCGGACGCGAGTCGTCATCGCGGCGGAAAGACGGACGGCTGGAGAAGCCACCACGGTCGGCACCACGATCACCACCGCGGTCAGCGCCATAACGAGGCTTATCGCCAAAGGATGGCTTGCTGCCAAAGCGGGGACGATCACCAAATGCGGGACGGTCGCCAAATGCAGGACGCGCACCGAACGCAGGCTTTCTGCCGAAGGCTGGCTTGCTGCCACGGTCATAGCTGGGCTTGCTGCCACGGTCGTAGCTGGGTTTGCTGCCACGATCGTAGCTCGGTTTGGTGTAGGTACGCGGCGCTTCCTGCGCGCCAGCCTCTGCAGTACCCTCTGTGGCGGACGAGGGCACCGAGGACGCTCTGGCTGCGGCGGCCAGGCGGTCCGCCTGCTCTTCCGCCCAGGGCTTGGTGAAGCTGGGACGATCCGGACGGTTGGACTCGCGGGTAAAGGGACGACGCTCGCGCGGCGATGCGGGACCACCCTCGGGCTTGCGTCCGAATTTGTTGACGTAGCCGGTGCCAACCTTACGCGGTGCGGGGATGAACTTCTTGATGCGCGGCTCGGACTCGGCAGCAGCGTCTGCGGGCTCTGCACCCTCGGCGTTTGCGGCTGCTTCGGTCGCTTCGCCTTCTACGGGCTTGGCTACGGGTGCAGCGAGGAAGGCTGGCAGATCGCCGTTAACGTGCAGGACGGTCTTGCCTTCAACGGCGATGGTCTCAAGCTGTCGCGCGCCGATCAAGGCATGCACGACATCGCGAATACGCGAGCGCGCAGCGATTGGAGAGAGGAAGGTTTCAATCTCTTCCTCGGTGGCGACCACTGCCTGACCGAGATAGAGCGTGATGAGCGCGGAGAGGGCAGTGGGTTGACCGGCGTTGGCGCCTGCCTTCAACTGCTTGGTGTAACGGGTGCTGGTGAGCTCCCACAGGGTGGCTGCGCCGTCGGGCTGGGGGATGGGGAGGACGCGGAGGTGCTGCCACAGTTCGGTGAGGGCACGCAGCACGGCTGGCTCAGTAACCTCTTTGCCAAGCTGGGTGACGAGATCGTAAGCCGACAGGCTGCCCTTCTCCACCAGCAGGGTGTAGGTGTTCAAGGCCAGGGGTGAGACTTTGGTGGCGCCGCTGGTGGTGGGGGGCTGCTTCCACGCCTTGTCACCGCGCAGGGTGAAGATGTAGGGGAAGACGACGGTGGAGACGATGAAGTCGGGGGTCTCCGTGCCTGCGCCGCTGGGGGAGCCGAGCAGGTTCAGCGGCAGGGCTGCGCCTTCGGCGATGAGTCGGGCCAGCAGGCTGCGGGCCTGTTCGGTGTCGGACAACGAAGGAGTTGCATTCGGCGCTCCGAGAACGGCTTCGACCATGGAGGGCGCGGGCGAGGGCAACTGCTGGGCGCGAGGCGTAAAGAGCGCCAGGCCAGCGGCGTTGATCCAACTGCGGAGGTTTTCAAAGGTGAGCAGCGCTTCACCGTTCTGGTGCCACTGGTGGAGACGGGCTGCGGCGAGCTGCTCCGCCGAGGGAATTACTGAATTGGAACTCAAGGTGTTGCCTTCCTGCTGGGCGAATCGTGCGGTAAGAACGCGCTACAGCATTCCCCGGCCTGGGCCAGGGATGACACTAAATTTTGAGCGGTGAGCGGCTAGATGCGCTGGAACGCTTTTTGTATGTCTCTATGAGAATACCGCAATGCGATGGGTCGGCCATGCGGACAAGCGGTGGGATGCTCGGTTTTTCCGAGTTCGGCGAGTAACCAGGCGATTTTCGAGGGTTCCAGCGGCTGATTGATCTTGATGGCGGCGTGGCAGGCGATGGAGGCGGCGATGCGGCGGCGGCGGGCCTCGGCGTTTTCGGTCTGGCGGTTGCGGTCGGGTACGGCCAGCAGCTCCTCGATCATTCCTTCGAGTTCTCTGCCCTCCAACCCTACGGGAGCGGCTTTGATGGCGAGGGTACGGGGGCCAAAGGGTTCGGCTTCGAAGCCGTTGTGCTCCAGTTCCTCGGCGATCTCGGCGAAGGAGATCATCTGCGCGGGCAGCAGGTCGATCAACAGCGGCATCAGCAGGCGTTGACGCTGTACCTGTTCGGTATCGCGCTCGCGCATAACCTTTTCGAACAGGATGCGCTCGTGGGCGACGTGCTGGTCGATGATCCAGAGGCCTTCTTCGTTGACGGCCAGGATGAAGGAGTCGCGCAACTGGCCGAGCGGCTGGAGGGTGGAGAGGGCGTGCAGGGTGTCGGCAACGTGGGGGGAGCCGGAGTTGGTGGG
>DAICZO010000442.1 GCA_027311125.1 Acidobacteriaceae bacterium | reverse complement strand
AGTTTGTCGGGGGACACCGGGGTGGTGGCGGCGGAGTCTTCGGGGGCGCATCTGGCGGGCAGTACGGCTGCGGCCATTCAAGCGGTGGATGACAAGTTTGAGAAGCTGCTGGCCACGGTGCATGGGAATCGGCCGGGAGATGATCTGGAGATTATCCGGAAGGCGTGGGCGTTTTGCCTGCAGCAGCATGAAGGGCAGAAGCGCGCGAGCGGGGAGCCGTACATTATCCATCCGCTGGAGGTGGCGCAAGTACTGGCCGAATTGAAGATGGATTCGACGGCGATTGCGGCGGGGCTGCTGCATGATGCGGTGGAGGATACGGACGTCACGTCGGCGGAGATTGCGAAGCGTTTCAACGAGCAGGTGGCGCACATTGTTGAAGGCGTGACGAAGCTGGACAAGATCAAGTTTGCGAATCGCGAAGATCATCAGGCCGAGAACATCCGCAAGATGCTGCTGGCGATGGTGACGGATGTGCGGGTGGTGATCATCAAGCTGGCGGACCGGCTGCACAATATGCGGACGCTGGAGCACCTGAAGCCGGAGAAGCAGCAGAAGATTGCACGGGAGACGCTGGATATCTATGCTCCGCTGGCGCATCGGCTGGGCATGGGCAAGCTGCGCGGGGAGTTGGAAGACCTGGCGTTCCGGTATACGGATCCGTATGCGTACGACCAGGTGTCGAATGAGGTTGAGGCGCTGCGGGGCGAGGGTGAAGAGTTTCTGCAGAAGATTGTGCAGCAACTGGAAGAGAAGCTGGCGGAGCACAAGATTCATGGGCGGGTGGAGTCGCGGATCAAGCGGCTGTACTCGATCCAGCAGAAGCTGACGGACCAGAAGATTCCGGTGGATCAGGTGTATGACCTGTTTGCGATCCGGGTGATCTGCGAGACGGTGCAGGACTGCTATGCACTGCTGGGGCTGCTGCATAGCATCTGGCGTCCGGTGCCGGGGCGGATCAAGGATTTTATTGCGATGCCGCGGCCGAATCTTTATCAGTCGCTGCATACGACGTTGATTGCTCCGGGAGGGCACCAGTTTGAGGTGCAGATACGCACGGAGGAGATGCATCGTGTGGCTGAAGAGGGGATTGCGGCGCACTGGAAGTACAAGGCCAGCGACAATGTGACGGCCAAGGATGAGCAGCGGCTGGCGTGGGTGCGGCAGTTGATGGAGTGGCAGCGGGAGATGACGGACCCGAACGAGTTCATGTCGACGTTGAAGATCGACCTGTATCCGGAAGAGGTCTACACGTTCACTCCTAAGGGCAAGGTGGTGGTGCTGCCGAAGGATGCGAGTCCGGTCGACTTTGCGTATGCGATCCATACCGAGGTGGGGAATACGACCACCGGGGCGAAGGTGAATGGCCGGATTGTGCCGCTGCGGACGAAGCTGCGGAACGGCGACATTGTGGAGATATCGACGCAGGCTGGACACGCGCCGAGCCGCGACTGGCTGAGCTTTACGAAGAGCTCGCGGGCGCGCAACAAGATCAAGCACTGGCTGAATGAGCATCAGCGAGAGCGGGCGATCGAGATTGGCAAGAAGCTGCTGGATCGGGAGGCGCGGAAGTACAAGCTGGCGCTGGGCAAGTTTGTGGAAGCGGACTATGAGCGGGTGGCGGCGGAGTATGGTCTGGGGACGCAGGCGGAGTTGCTGGCTGGGGTAGGGTTTGGGAAGTATTCGACGCGGCAGGTGCTGAACAAGCTGGAGCCGGGATCGACGATGGCGGTGGAACCGGCGGCCCCCGAGGGTGGAGTGGGGAACATGGTTGGGCAGATGTCGGATGCGGTGAAGCGGGTGTTCTTCGGGAAGGGTTCGGACTCGCTGCAGGTGGAAGGTCAGGACGATCTGCTGGTGTACCGGGCGCGGTGCTGCAACCCGATCCGCGGGGAAGAGATTGTGGGGTATGTGACGCGGGGTAAGGGAGTGGCGGTACATGCACGGAGCTGTCCGAATGTGCAGAATCTGCTGTATGAGTCGGACCGGCGAATCCAGGTGGAGTGGTCTCCGGCGGCGGCTGAGGCGGGGACGGCGAAGCAGCAGACGTATCCGGTAAAGCTGACGGTGCTGTGCGACGACCGGGCGGGGATGCTGAAGGAATTTACGGCGATCATCTCGGACGATGGCACGAATATACGGAGCGTGGATACGAAGCCAGCGGTGGATGGCCAGGTGGTGGTGGACTTTGTGGTGGAGACGGTGGATGTTCTGCACCTGAACCGGCTGGTGCAGAATCTGCGGCGGGTTCCTGGAGTGCGGGATGTGCAGCGGGTACAGAAGATCTGACGGTGTACGTTCCCATGTATCAGGTGCGAGACATGGGGCACCCGGAAAGCAGGGGGTAGATGATTGTATGTGGGTGGTTAGTCGAAGCTGGGGAGTTGCAGGGGTGCCGGGATGGCTTGGGTGGGTTTGCGTTGGAAGACCTGTGGTGAGGCCGGGTTGGAGGACTGGACGATGGCGTACTGGATGGGGGAAGCACAGTAGAGGCACTCGGTCTCGTGGATGTGGACGTTGCCTACGGCGTTTCCGGAGACCTGGGGGAAGGTGCGGAGGCACTCGGGGCAGGAGATGGTGATATGGGCGCTGTCGAGGGAGTCGCGCTGGATC
>DAICZO010000441.1 GCA_027311125.1 Acidobacteriaceae bacterium | reverse complement strand
GGGAGCACTGGATACGGAGTTGACCAAGGAAGACCGTGAGCGGATGACGGCTTTCATGAAGGTGTATGGGCCGCTGGACAAGACGGGCGCGTATGTGGGCTCGGATCGTGCGGGTTACAAGACGACTCCGGGTGCGGGGATGCAGGTACCGGTGGTGGATACGCCGATGGACATGCACATGCTGCTGGATGAGTCTTTCTGGAACGGCATGTTGTATGAGGAGGCGTGGGACTGGCAGGCGACGATGATGCAGCCGGTAGGTGGCATGGACCGGATTCCGTATGCGTTCGACAAGGCGCTGGGATCGATTGTGAAGTATAGCTCGCCGGTGACGGGGATTAAGAAGACGTCGTCCGGGGTACAGGTGAGCTATACGCAGGGCGGGACGGAGAAGGTGATTGACGCTGCTTACTGTATTTGTGCGATGCCGTTCTCGATGTTGAAGAAGATTCCGCATGATCTCTCGCCGGAGTTCAAGAAGGTGGTGGACGAGAGCACGATGGCGGGCAGTTACAAGATTGCATGGGAGAGCCGCCGGTTCTGGGAGCAGGACTACAACATCTATGGCGGCTTGTCGTTTGCGATGCAGGGGCCGAGTCCGGTTTGGTATCCGAGTTCGCGGCTGATGCACCCGACGGGGGTCGTGGTGGCGGGGTACACGGAGGAGCAGGGTACGCCGTTCTTCAACCTGACGATGGAGGAGAAGTTTGCGGCCTCGCGGGGGACGATTGAGAAGCTGCATCCGGGCCATGGCAAGGAGTTGAAGAACCCGGTCTTCTGCGGCTGGAAGCGGGTGGAGTGGAACGAGGGCTCGTGGATACGGAGCTATGGTGGCGGCCCGAGTGGGTACGATGTGATGATTCAGGCCGATGGCCCGATCTACTTTGCGGGTGACACGATCAGCCACGTTGTGGGCTGGCAGGAGGGTGCGGCGCTGAGTGCGCGACGGGCCGTATCGATGATTGGCGACAAGGTGAAGTTGGCGAAGCTGACGGGTTCGGCGAACGGAACGTTTTCGGCATAGGCGAAGTACAACCAAGGACAGGGAGTGTGTATGAAGAGCTTGAAGTACATGATGATGGCGGCGATGCTGGTGTTGCCGTGCGCAGTGCAGGCACAGGTTGTGGTGAAGCATATACAGGATGAGAAGTCGCCGATTGCGAAGGGGGTGTGGGCGGGTGACACGTACTACCTGAGCGGTCAACTGGCTTCGCCGGTAACACCCGCGGATGCGGCCAAGGGCGTAGCAGCGGAGTATGGCGACACGAAGACGCAGGCGGCGAGTGTGTTTGCGAAGATCCAAGCGGGGCTGAAGGAACAGGGACTGGACATGAAGGACGTGGTGAAGATGACCGTGTTTCTGGGGCCTGATCCTAAGACCGGCAAGCTGGACTTTGCCGGGATGCAGTCAGAGTATGTGAAGTACTTTGGCACGAAGGAGCAGCCGAACAAGCCTGCCCGGAGTGCGTTCCAGGTGGCGGCGCTGGCTGCTCCGTGGGCGTTGCTGGAGATTGAAGTGATTGCGGTCAAGAGCAAGTAGCGGCTATTGCGTCGTGGTTGTTGTGGCCCGTCCTCACGGAGCGTTTACAGCTTGTGGGGATGGGCTGTTTTGCGTTGTGAGTTATTGTTTTTCGGTTGACAAGGCAGTGCAGGCAGAAGAGAGTTAGGCCATTCGTTAGTCGATATTTATGGGAGCGATACATGAACGTGTTAGGGCTGGTGGTGTGTGGTGTAGCGCTGGGCGGGATGGGTGTTCGTGCGGTGGCTCAGGTTTCCGATGGGGTGAAGGCTTACGCGGTGGAGGGTGGGCCGGTGCTGGTGCTGAACCATGTGCGGGTGGTGGATGGGACGGGCGCGGCGGCGATGGAGGATGCGCGGATCGACATTGAGCATGGAAAGATTACGCGGGTGCAGAGTGCGAAGCTGCGGAATGCATTTCCGGCGGATGCGAAGGTGCTGGATCTGAGTGGGAAGACGGTGATTCCGGGGCTGGTGGGGATGCACGAGCACCTGTTCTATACGACGCCGGAGGATGTTCCGGATGGGCAACCGCACTATGGGGAGATGTCGGACAGTGCGCCGCGGCTGTACCTGGCAGGCGGGGTGACGACGGCGCGGACGGGCGGCAGTATGGAGCCGTACACGGACCTCTCGTTGAAGCATTTGATTGATGCTGGGGAGATGCCGGGGCCGAAGCTATGGATAACGGGACCGTATATGGGTGGGTATATGGGGCGGATTCCGCAGTTGCATACGCTGACGGGGCCGGAGGATGCGGGTCGGTTGGTGGACTATTGGGCGGCGGAGGGTGCGACCTCGTTCAAGGCGTATATGGACATCACTCCGGAGGAGTTGAAGGTGGCGGTGGAGCATGCGCATGCGAAGGGACTGAAGGTGACGGGGCATTTGTGTGCGGTGGGTTTTCGCGAGGCGGCGGGGTTGGGGATCGACAACCTGGAGCATGGGATTGTGGTGGATACGGAGTTCTTTGCGGGGAAGAAGCCGGGGGTGTGTGCTGCGGGAGCGGCGGCGGATGACCTGGCGAAGCGTGTGGACATAGAGAGCGAGCCGGTGCAGGCGATGATTCGCGATCTGGTGGCGCACCATGTAGCGGTGACGTCGACGCTGGCGGTGTTTGAGGTGACGGTGCCAAACAGTCCACCGATGGCGGGTGAGGCGAGGTTGAAGACGGCGCTGACTCCGGAGGCGTGGGCGCGGTATCTGGAGGTGCGGGCGGTGCTGGCGCAGAGGAACGATCCGCAGGAGGCGTTGTTGCTGAAGAAAGAGATGCAGTTCGAACGGGATTTTGTGAAGGCAGGTGGACTGCTGATGGCGGGGTGCGATCCTACTTCGTTTGGTGGTGTGCTGCCGGGATTTGGCGATCAGCGGGGCGTGGAGTTGCTGGTGGCGGGAGGGTTTACGCCGGTGGAGGCGATACGGATTGCGACGCTGAATGGTGCGACGTTCCTGGGGGAAGAGGCGCGGGTGGGGTCGGTTGCGGTAGGGAAGGATGCGGACCTGGTGGTGCTGGATGGGAACCCGGTGGAGAAGATAAGCGATGTGGAGAAGGTGGCGATGGTGTTCAAGGATGGGGTGGG
>DAICZO010000439.1 GCA_027311125.1 Acidobacteriaceae bacterium | reverse complement strand
CCCACCCGCAAGCCCGAGGGCAGGGAACTGCGCGACACCCGCGACGACCCCACCGCCCTCCGCATGCCCGAGCACTACGAATCCACCACCATCGGCGGCCTCGTCTCCGAGATCGCCGGCCACATCCCCCTGCCCGGTGAGGTCATCGAGCAGGACGGCCTCCGCCTCGAAGTCCTGGCCTCCACCGACCGCCGCGTCGATCGCGTCCGCGTTCGGCTCGTCCCACCCGACTCCGCTCCATAACTGCATCACGATCACCGTCCAGCACTGCCGCAGTCAGGAACGGATATCATGTTGGCGGCGTGGTGTTACCGATCTCAAACTCAGTCCTCTCGCGTGTCCTTGCCTGCCTGGCGGTCGCACTCCTGCTGGCGCCAACGCTCTCCGCCCAGGCGCCCTTGCAACGCTTTCACCAGAGCCATCCGGCCATGGGCACCATCTGGACCATCGATCTCTACGCCCCCGACCAGCCAACCGCCGAGCAGCAGCTCACCGCCGCCTTCGACGAGATCGACCGCATCGAAGATCTCCTCAGCAACTACAAGCCCACCAGCGAACTCTCGCGCATCAGCCGCGACGCCGGTCAGGCCCCCACCGTCACCGATCCCGAAACCTTCGCCTTCCTTCAGCGCTCGCTCTACTGGAGCCGCGTCTCCCACGGCGCATTCGATATCTCCGTAGGGCCGCTGCTACGCGCCTGGGGCTTCATCTTCCATCAGGGCCACGTCCCCGCCCAGGCAGAGCTTGACGCGCTCCAGCCAACCATCGGCTGGCAGCACATCCAGCTCGACCCCGCCGCCCGCACCGTCTTCTTCACCCACCACCACGCCATGGAACTCGACCCCGGCAGCATCGGCAAGGGCTTCGCCGTCGACAGCGTCGTCGCCCTACTGCGCGCACAGGGCGTAACCTCCGCCTTTATCTCCGCCGGTGGCAGCACCTTCTATGCCATCGGCACCATTCCCGGCAAGTCCGGCTGGCCCGCCGAAGTCCCCGACCCACTTCACCACGGTCAGGTTGCCGCAACCCTCCAACTGCGCGACACCTCCATGTCCACCGGCGCCTGCACGCAGAAGTTCTTCCTCTACCAGGGCCATCGCTACTGCCATATCTTCGATCCCATCGCCATGCGCCCGGTCGAAGGCGTTCTCCAAAGCACCGTCATCGACCCCAGCGCGACCGATAGCGATGCGCTCTCCACCATCGTCTTCGTCCTGCCCGCAGCGGCCACGCGCCGCCTGCTGCACACCATGCCGCAGGTACAGAGCCTCGTCTTCCGCCAGCCCACCGCTGGCGCCTCCGAACCATGTAGCGCGGTAAACTGGTCCGGCAATCCCTGCGCCTCATCTGCCCTCGAAACACCAGGAGCACACACCCCATGATGGATCGTCGTTCCTTCATGCACGGCTTATCCGCCGCTGCCATTGCCATCTCTGCCAACGCGCAGTCGCTCACCGGAGCGGATGCCGAAGCCGCCCGCCAGATCGCCCCCAGCCACGACGCCACCCCGCTGCGACTCGGCATCATCGGCCCCGGCAGCCGCGGCAAAGAGCTCGCACGCAGCTTCCTGCGTGTCCCCGGCGTGCGCATCACCGCCGCTGCCGATGTGTACGCACCCCGCTTCGCCGAGCTAAACCAGGTCTGCGGCTACGAGGTGGCATCGCACGCCGACTACCGCGCCCTGCTCGATCGCAAAGATGTTGACGCCGTCATCGTCGCCACTCCTCTCGGTCTGCACGGGGAGCAGGTGCTGGCTGCCCTGCAGGCGGAAAAACACGTCTACGGCGAAAAGACCATGGCCTTCACCCTCGACCAATCCGCCAAAATCGTGCAGGCCGCCACGGCCACGCCACGCATCTTCCAGGTCGGCCACCAGTACCGCTACTCGCCCTGGATTCGCGCCGCACTGGCCCGCGTCCATCAGGGCGAGATCGGCGACGTCACCCACATCATCGGCTACTGGCACCGCAACAACAGTTGGCGTCGCCCCGTGCCACAGCCTTCACTCGAACGACTCATCAACTGGAGACTCTACAACCAGTGGTCGCTCGGCCTGCTGGCAGAGCTGGGCTCGCACCACATGGACATCGCCAACTGGACCTTCGGGGCCACCCCCACCGCCGCACTCGCCTCCGGTTCCATCTGCACCTACCACGACGGCCGCGAGACCGACGACAACGTCCAGGCCGTGCTCTCCTACCCCGGCGGCAAACGCTTCATCTTCTCCTCCGTCACCGACAACTCCCAACTCGGCGACCAGCTCTGGCTCTACGGCACCAAGGGCTCACTAAACCTCACCCTGCAGGACGCCACTTTCTACTACGAGCCGCGTCAGGTCACCCGCGTCGACCCCAATCACAACGGTGCCGCCGTCACCAGCGCGTCCTACCAGGCCTCCGGCGAGATGCCCTACCGCGGCCCCGGCCACTCCGTCGAGGTCACCACCGCGGAAGACCCCACCACCGCCGCTACCCGTGCCTTCATCTACTGCTGCCGCACCGGCACCCACCCCATCGCCGATGTCCACGTCGGCTACGGCTCCGCCCTCTGCGTCATCCAGTCCAATCAGGCCCGGCTGGATCGCCGCGAGGTCGCAGTGCCACCAGCGCTCTAGCACCACTCCGCACAGCAAGAAGCTCCAGCCATCAGGCTGGAGCTTTTTGCTGTGTCCGTACTGACTGCCTAGTCGATGGAGATCTTGCGCAGCAGTTTGAAGTCGCTGAGCATCTTGCCCGTACCCAGCACCACGCTCGCCAGCGGATCATCGGCAATGCTCACCGGCAGCCCCGTCTCCTCGCGAATCCGCTTGTCCAGATTCTTGATCAGCGCACCGCCGCCCGTCAGCACAATGCCACGGTCGGAGATATCCGCCGACAACTCCGGCGGAGTCCGCTCCAACGCCACCCGGATCGCATTGATGATCGTCGCAATGCACTCGCTCAACGCCTCGCGAATCTCCGAGTCCTCAATCGTAATCGTCTTCGGAACGCCTTCAATCAGGTTGCGCCCCTTCACTTCCATCGTGATCGGCTTGTCCAGTGGGAACGCCGAACCCAGCGTGATCTTGATCATCTCCGCCGTCCGCTCGCCGATCAGCAGGTTGTACTTCCGCTTCAGATACGTCATCACGGCTTCGTCCATCTGGTTGCCGGCCATCCGCACCGAGCGCGAATACACAATACCGGCCAGCGAGATCACCGCAATGTCGGTCGTGCCGCCGCCGATATCCACCACCATGTTGCCGCCCGGCTCCGTAATCGGCAGTCCCGCGCCGATCGCCGCCACCATCGCCTGCTCCACCAGGTGCACTTCGCTCGCCTTGGCCCGATACGCCGAGTCCATAACCGCGCGCTTCTCTACCTGTGTAATCTCGCTCGGCACACCGATCACGATCCGCGGATGCACCATCATCTTGCGGTTGTGCGCCTTCTGGATGAAGTAGTTCAGCATCTTCTCCGTATGCCGGAAGTCCGCAATCACGCCGTCTTTCATTGGCTTGATCGCCACAATATTGCCCGGCGTACGCCCCAGCATCTCCTTGGCCTCTTTACCGACGGCTTCGACTTCGTTGGTGATCTTGTTCACCGCGATAATCGAGGGCTCATTGACGATAATGCCTTTGCCATGGGCAAACACCAGCGTGTTCGCCGTGCCCAGGTCAATCGCCAGGTCGCTCGAAAATAGGCTGAAGAGTGACCGCATATTGTGTATGCGGGAGTAACGCATCTGAAAATTATTTGAGGACATTCTGCCGGTTCATTCCCTGAAATCGAGAGTCTTCCCTACATTGTACGGCTTCCGCCGCTCCCGTGTGCCCCGTCATCGTCAGCATCCGCTATCCGGTATCCCGTAAAAACGTTTTTCCCTCACTCCTGCCCGCCCACTTCCTCCTTCCACCACAGTAGATACAATCAAAGTGCAACAGATTTGGAGAACAGAATGATCATCGGAGTCCCCCGCGAAGTAAAAGACCACGAGAGCCGCGTAGGCGTCACGCCAGCGGGAGTCAAGGCACTCGTCGAAGCTGGCCACAAAGTCCTCGTAGAAACCAACGCCGGAGCCCTCTCCGCCATGCCTGACGCCGAGTACCAGACCGCCGGAGCAGAGATCGTCGGCTCCGCCTACGACGTCTGGCGTCTCGCCGACATGATCGTCAAGGTCAAAGAGCCCGTCGAGAAAGAGTACAAGCACTTCCGCGAAGGCCTCATCCTCTTTACCTACCTGCACCTCGCTCCGCTCCCCGAACTCACCAACGCGCTGCTAGAAAACAAGGTCATCGGTATCGCGTATGAGACCGTCCGCGACCGCACCGGCGCGCTCCCCCTCCTCACCCCCATGAGCGAAGTCGCCGGACGCATGTCCGTCCAGGTCGGCGCGGCCTATCTGGAGAAGGAGCACGGTGGCCGCGGCGTCCTGCTCGGCGGAGTCCCCGGCGTCCCTCCCGGCAACGTCTGCATCATCGGTGGCGGCATCGTCGGCACCAACGCCGCCAAAATCGCCCTCGGCATGGGTGCCAAGGTCACCCTCATCGACCTCAACCTCAACCGCCTCCGCGAACTCGACGACATCTTCAACGGTCGCCTCTACACCGTCGCCTCCAACAGCTACAACATCGAGCGCGCCACCTCCGAGGCAGACCTTGTCATCGGCGGCGTCCTCATCCCCGGTGCGGCCGCACCCAAGATCGTCACCAAGGCCATGGTCGCCAAAATGAAGCCCGGCGCAGTCATCGTCGACGTCGCCATCGACCAGGGCGGCTGCATCGAGACCGCCCACCCAACCACCCACTCCGACCCCTCCTACGTCGTCGATGGAGTCGTCCACTACTGCGTCACCAACATGCCCGCAGCCGTGCCCAACACCTCCACCCTCGCCCTCACCAACGCCACCTTCCCCTACGTCCTCAAACTCGCCCGTCTCGGAGCCAAGGCCGCCATCGCGGAAGACAAAGGCATCGCCGAAGGCGTCAACACCTACTCCGGAGTCCTCACCTACGGAGCCGTAGCCGCCGCCCAGAAGCGCGACTGGAAGCCCGTAGCTGAACTGCTCTAACCCCGCACTCCAACCAACTCCTGCG
>DAICZO010000435.1 GCA_027311125.1 Acidobacteriaceae bacterium | reverse complement strand
CGCCAAGGTGCATCCGAACGACCATGTGAACTACGGGCAGTCGACCAACGATGTGTTTCCGACCGCGATGCGGCTGAGCGCGCTGCTGGCGCTGGAGGAGCTGTATCCGGTGCTGGACGGGCTGGCGGAGGGGCTTGCGGGCAAGGCGGAGGAGTTTCGCGGAGTGCTGAAGGCAGGGCGAACGCACATGCAGGATGCAGTGCCGATCACGCTGGGGCAGGAGTTTGCCGCGTATGGCGTGGCGGTGCGCAAGGCGTCGGAGGCGATTCGCCGTGCGGCGGAGGGTCTGCGAGAGCTGGGGCTGGGTGGGTCGGCGGTGGGTACGGGGTTGAATACGCATCCGGAGTACAGGGCCAAGGCGGTGTCGCGGTTGGCGGCGCTCTCCGGGGTGCCGTTGCTGGCTGCGGAGGACCTGCGCTGGGCGATGCAATCGTGCGGCTGCATGGCGGAGGTATCGGCTGCGCTGAGGGGGTTGGCGCTGGAGATGGTGCGGATCTCGAACGATCTGCGGCTGCTCTCCTCGGGGCCCAGCACGGGGTTCAACGAGATTCATCTGCCCAGCCTGCAGCCGGGTTCCAGCATCATGCCGGGCAAGGTGAATCCGGTGCTGGCGGAGCTGACCGCGATGGTGGGCTTCCAGGTGGTGGGCAACGACGCGGCGGTGGCGATGGCGGTGCAGGCCGGGCAACTGGAGCTGAACGTGATGATGCCCACCATGGCGCACAATGTGCTGCAGTCGATTGTGATCCTGACCAACACACTCCGGGAGCTGGACCGGCGGTGCGTGCGGGGGATTACCGCTAATCGGGAGCGGTGTGCGTACTACGCGGGCAGCACGATTGCGCTGGCGACGGCGCTGAATCCGTATATCGGCTATGCCAAAGCAGCGGCGCTGGTGAAGGAGTCGGTGGCGACGGGGCGCAGCATCGTGGAGTTGGCGCGGGAGCAGCGGCTGCTGAGTGACGCGCAGATTGCCGTCATTCTGGACCCCAAAACAATGACCGAACCCCATGGTTGAGGTTCGGTCAGGTCCTTCGTCTGGAGCGGCTGCGGTGGCGTTTATTTGCGGATGCGGCCGAAGCGGTACACGATAGCAGCGTTCACACCGATGTTGTTCTGCAGGTTGCCATCCGCCTGTCCGGTGCTGGGGTTGACGCCGCGGAACATGGTGCCAACGTAGGTCGGGGTCAGCCGCAGCGCGAGGTTGGGGTAGAGGTTGTAGTCCAGATTGAAGCCAGCCGAGACAACCGGGCGGTTGGACGTCGCCCACAGTCCGAGGGTGGTGGCACTGATGCCCTTGGTGCCGCCGTCGTAGTTGCCCAGGTCCAGGCCGCCGATAATGTGCGCGCTGGCGGATAACTTCTGCTTGGCATAGAAGCGGTACTGCGGGCCGGCCATAAAGGTGTAGTTGGTGATCAAGGGGCGGTACACGCCGTTGATGGCGACCGGAAAGTTGATCTGGTTGTTAATCTTGGCGTTGCCATACATGCCGCGGATATCGCCGAAGACGCTCCACTTGGGATTCAGATTGTAGGTCGCACTGGTCTCCCAGGTGATTTCGTTGTTGCGCTGGTTGTACTGTCCGCTGCGGAAGCGCAGGTAACCGCCGCCACCGGCTAGTTCCCAGCGGTGGCTGTAGGTGTCTTCAATGGAGCGTGCGATACGGGCCTGGCGGTTCGCGTTGGACTCCCGCCGCCTTCTGCGCCCTACCTGTGCCTGTCCCGTAACTGTTGCGCCCATGATCACTACGACAACCAGCACGGCTGCGAACCACTTAATATTCCACTTGAAACCAGACATCAACGATTACTCCTGCATTAGCATCATTTTCACTTGTGAAACTTATGGCGCAATGTCAGACTCGTCCTGAGACGAATCTACGGCGACCCACGTCTTATTAGAACATCCGCAGCCGTTCTCTGTGGCATACCGGCCCAGGTATCTCGCGCAAGATTAAACGCAGTATGGAGCACTGGATCTATCCAAGGAGCATTTGGCATGGCAAAAAGCAGCAGTGGAGGCGGTTTCGGCAAGGTTCTTCTAGGTTTCGTCCTGGGAATTCTCGCAGTGATTGTGGGTGTATTTCTTTTCTTCAAGTTTGGTCCGGTTCCGGTCGCGACTGCAGACAAACCCTTTCCGTTTGAGAAGCAGATCGTCCACATTCCCTTGAATGCGGCCATTGATCGTGCCATGAAGACGCCTCCCTTCGGCACCAGCGAAGATGCGTTCGAGGCTGGGGCGCACATCTACAAGCAGGATTGTGCAAGCTGCCATGGCACGCCCGGCAAGGACGTCACCTATGCCAAGTACATGTATCCCCGCGCTCCGCAGCTATGGAAGAAGCATGGCAACTCGGCGGTGGTTGGTGTCAGCGACGATGAGGCGGGTGAGACCTACTGGAAGGTCGCCAATGGCATTCGCCTGACGGGTATGCCCGCCTACGACCACCTGCTGTCCGATACGGAGATGTGGCAGGTAAGCCTGCTGCTGAAGAACGCCGACAAGGAACTGCCACAGCCAGTGATGCAGATTCTGACCACTCCCTAACCATTATCGAAACGTACGGCAATCCATGTAGCAGGATTAGGCCAGCAAGAAAAGAGGCAGTAGCGAACCAGAAGTTTGGGTCGCTGCTGCCTCTTTTGTGTGCGTGGCTGTGGTGCCGCCGGTCTCGCAGACCCGGCAGGCTTCTAGTGGAGCGTGTAGCTGATACCGGTGACGAACTGGTAGCTGTTCTTCTTGTAGCCGACGGAGGGGTTGTTCAGGTAGCTGTCGGTGGTGCTGAAGCTGGCACTGAAGCGGTGGTAGACCGGCAGATTGATCCCTGCGGCCAGGTTGGCGGAGTAGGCACTGGCATTGTTGAACGCGGGCAGGATGGTGGCCGACTCCGTGAAGAGAATATTCTTCGGCAGGTGGCGCAGGTAGTTCTCGCCGATGGTCGCACCGATCAGGTTCTGATTGTTGGTGGCGTCCTGGAAGTACTGCTTCTCGTAGTGGATGTCCGCTTTCAGGTCCAGTTGCTGACGGGCGTTCAGGATGGGGGTCCAGCCGACTCCACCACCGTAGACCTCCTGCAGGTTCAGCCCCTGGGAGTAGTTGTGATCAAAGGACAACTGGCCTAGTCCATAGAAGCGCTGGGAGAAGTACTCGTCGCGTTCGGCGTCGGTGTGGAAGATATTGGTCTTGGCGACGATGTCGGGCGATGGCGGGTTGGTCTGCGGAATCACAGGCTGGGTCAGCTGGCCGTAGCTCTCGTTCAGGTTGAAGAGGGTGCGGTTGCGGCTGGGAAGATAGGGCACAGTGGGGATGGCACGAATCAGCGCGACCCCCGCGTTGAAGGTCGAGCCGTTCTGGGTGGAGCGAACCAGCGTGGCCCCCGCAGTGATGGTGCCATTCCAGCCCTGCAGCAGGCTGCGATGGCTGTTGAACTCCTTGTCGTAGCTGGCAGTATCGATGATGTAAGCCAGTTGCGGAACTGGCACGGTATCAACCGGGGTGGCAGGGTTGGAGCTTGATATCTGGATGGCCTCGCCGGTGAACTCGATAGGGCCGGTGGGCGCATGCTGGCGTGTGATCGGGGCGTTCTTGCGCAGCACGGCGAAGGTGCCGCCCACGCTGAGCTCTTTGATCTTGGCGAGCGGCACGGTGATGTCGCCGGCCATGTCGCTGTGGAAGAGCACGGAGTCGCCCACGCCGCGGACGAACTTGCCGGTGAGCTGGTCGCCGTTAGCGAACACGATGCGGTCGGGAGCAGGCTTGGCCGCGGGTTGCTGCGCGTAGGCCTGGGGTGTGACAGTGCCGAATGCTGTCGCCAACAGGATGAGGCTGACGGGCAAGGCAGAGCGGAGACCGGTGCCGAACTGGCTACGGCGAGACCGTACGAGGGCAGAAAATCTGTGCAGGCTAAGTGCGAGAGATGAGAGCAATGTCACCGGAGTACCTCCGTGGTTGAGTGAAGAGCGCGATTGGATCGTGCGTGCGAGATGTGCGCCTGAATCATGTTGACTTGTGATCCTTGGTTGAGACTTGGAGCGGATTTGGTGCTGGCCCGGAGGCCTGATCGTCCCGTAGGCGATCTGCCTCAGTCTGTTTCGCCATCAGAAGTCATGCGGAAGCCCTTCCGAAAGAATGGTTTAGGCGGCATAGCCCTGCACCTATTCTAGCGACTGCTGCATGAATCCTGCCACCTAAAAAATACACTTGGCAGGATTGGATTGGTTTGAGGATTAATCGAGCTAAGTGACTTGGATGCATGGTCTGAGCGGCGGGTTTTCGGGCTGGAGCGAGTTTTTTTGACCGCCGTTAGGGCTACTTCTGGGTAAGACTTCGCTCCGTGCTGCAAGAGGCGGCTGGTTCTGCACCCCATTTCGGGCATTTTGGAGTGGGTGCGGGAGCCTGGCGAGCGAGCCGACCGGTGCCAGGGGCTACCATGCTTTGTCTTTATTTATCAATAATTTACATTGCCGGTCGGCGATAAGGACGGAGGGAGTGATTTCAAAGACATTAGCAATTGCTAACTAGGTATTGCCAATCGTCTATCGATGAGCTTACTATCCGACTCGTTTTGATGAAGTTTGCTTAATGCAACCAGTCAACGCAGGTAGTCGAAAGTCATTGCATTCCGAATGAGTGAATTCCAAACACCGTTGTTCTGAGAATCACCACAACTTCCTGACGGGGCGGTTCGAGCCTCTCAGCGTTAATTGGAAGGTAAAAAACTATGTCATGGTACGCCTATTGCATTGCAGAGAGACAAGCCTTTCCGGAGCTGGCTCGTCATCGGAGACCGATGCCGCTGGCTGGTGTAACGGGGTTATTTGGTAACCAGGCGTTTCTTTTCCCCGCAAGCGATCTCGCCGTGATTGTGTCCGAGCATAGTCCTGAGGACAGCGCCCGGATGGACCAGCAGGCCGCCAAGGATCACGCCCGCGTGATTGGCGACTGCTTCAAACACTCGACTGTACTTCCGTTTCGATTTGGCACCACGTTTCAGGACGACGACGCGCTGCGCCGGTCGGTGCGCTCGAACCAGCGGCACTTTATGGCCAATGTGGAGCGTCTGCGCGGCAAGGCGGAGATGCACCTGAAGGTGCTGGTGGATGACACCTGCCCGGGCAACGCAGCCCGCGACATGACGGTGGGCCAGCAGTACCTGACCAGTCTGCGACAGAGCGCCAGTCGCCAGCGGGAGCGTCAGTCCAAGGCGCGCGCGCTGTCGATCCAGATGCATCGCATGTTTCTGCCGCTGGCAGAGGAGATCACCTGCAAGCGCACAGACTCCGGCAAGATGCTGCTGGATATCGCCCACCTGATCGATAACAAGACCGTGGAGCGCTACCAGAACAAGTACTCGTCCGCGACGCAAGAGTTGAAAGAGTGCCGGATGCAGTTGTCGGGTCCGTGGCCTCCGTATCACTTTGTACATCGCTCGGCGGCGCAGCAGCACCACTCCGCCTAAGTCGCAGCATCGCTGAACGCTCGCCCTGCCTGGCTTCCTTCTCTCAAGCGAGAGAAGGA
>DAICZO010000434.1 GCA_027311125.1 Acidobacteriaceae bacterium | reverse complement strand
GGGCTATTGGGACGTGCCAGAATGAGCACCACCCGCCCGACGTGCCAACACTGCAACCTCCCGCTTCGGCGTTATCGGTGGCGCGCCTCGCCCGAACTCAACCGCTACGGTAAGGCGCAATGGGGAGGCTACGGCGACAACCTGTTCTGCGGGCTGAACTGCGGCTATCGCTGGGCGATCGCCATGTTCCCGCGCAGGCTTAAGGCGGTGAAACATGCCTGAATCTCGCACCACCTCCCGCCCGCTGCACATCCTCGTGCCGGAGGCGCAGCTCGCCGCGTGGCACCAGCTCCACGCCGACACCTACGCGCAGCACCGGCTGTCCTGGTCGGCGTGGGTGCGGGAAGCGATCGACATCGGCGCCCAGCATGTCGTGAGAGACGAAATCGAGCGCACAAAGAAAGGACAGAAGCCATGACGACCGCCATCTTCGCAATCGTCGTATGGTTCGCCGTGCTCGCCATCTTAACCATCGTCGTCGTGTCCGCCCAGCTCGCCATCTGCGCGCTCGTCGCTTGGTTGCACGCACGCTGGTACACCCGCGCCGAGCGCCGCATCCGCAGCCTCAGGCCGCTGTTGGGCAGCAGGAAGCCGCGCTAGACTGCCGGACAACGCGCAGGCCAGTTGACGCACAACACCCCCGGCCATGAAGCGGCTGAGGGTGTTGTGCGTGGTAGACCTCCAGCCACAGCGCCTGGCATTCCCGCTCCAGCGCCCGCACCGTCGCCCGGAGCGTCGCCAGCCGCTGCTCCTTCGCCTCCACCGGCTCGAAGTAGCACTTCGGCCGCACCGGCTCCATCCACCCATGCGGGATGCCCGTTCCTGAGGCGCTGGAGGGGAATGATCGGTTTGACACACTGACGGCACGGCCGCTATCGTGACGGCGCATTGCGAACGCGGCTAAGTCAGTGGTTCGTATCGTCGTAGCGCACGGCGGACAGGATCGAGAGGTGAACCACGATTAGCTCGGGCTCTTCAATGAAGGCCAGCCACCCTCGGCCATGGCGAAAGCTCCAGACTTTGTGTCCATTCTCCACGAGTCCAAGATCGTCCTTGTTGGCCTCGCGCGTCGCATCGTCCTCAAACGCGGCAACGGCCCTATCGATCCGATCTTGATCGTCAGGGCCGAGTGCCTTGTAGAGCCTTTCCGCTTGGTTGGAAGGCTTAGACTTCAACTCGTGTTGCTCTTACCTCATCCCACGTCTTGACCCGCCCGGCGTCCGCGTCAGCCACACCACGCCGGATGCTGACGAGTGTAGCAGCGTCGATGTGGTTTTCTGCATCGCCGTCGAAGCTCTGCGTGATCTTCCACACGACCGCGCCCACGCCAGTCCCCTGCACCTGGGCGTCTATCGTCGATTCAACGGTCATGGTGTTGCTCCTTGTGCCTGCTCTACCTTCAGCGGGATTCTTGCTTTTGGGTCCCCGTTGACTAGCACCACGAACACGTAATCACCGGGCTTCTCGAACTGCGTGTTTTGCAGATTGAGAATCTGATTGATGTGCACCCGCTGGCCGGGCGGGGGCATTCCGATGTTGACTTTCCAGGTCATCGCCCACTTCTGATCCCCATCAGCGTCCAGCAGCTTGATCTCCATCGCCTTCTCGGAGTTGTATTCGGCGGGATCAACCTCCATCTTGAGCACGATGGACAGTTGGGGATGGGTGATCGGGAAGGCTGGGCACCACATGCGGTCGAACACGCCCATGATATTGAGCTTGCCACCCTCCGCCACGTTCGCGTAGTCGGCCACCACAGCTAGCGGGATCTCCATCGTTGCGGCCATTGTCCCTGATTGGGCGTAGGCTAGTCAACATTTGCTCTACGGTTCCCCACCACGTATCGAATCGGTGGGAAGTTAGCGGGCCGATCCCCTTGACGACCATTACGCCGATCCCTTACGGTGTGGGCGTAACGATTCTTACTCGCCTCACGTAAGGGAGAACGGCATGGAAACAGTAACCGCAAGTAACGAGCCTCAGCCCGCCAAGAATGGACGGCGCCAGCGTTCGGGGACAGCCTTCCCCGTCTACGCCCTCGCAGACTCCGTGCGCGTAGCGCAGCTGATTCACGAGAGGGGAGGCGGGATCGCAAACGATGACCAGCTCGCTTCCTATCTCAATTACAAGTCGCCTCGCAACGGGGCGTATCTCGGGCGGGTCGGTGCGGCAAAGTTGTTCGGCTTGATTGCCGGCGGGGCGACACAGTTCACCATCACCCCGCTCGCGCAGAAGATCCTGATGCCCGTCTATGCGGCCCAGGCTCAGGAAGGATTGGTCGAGGCCTTCTTAAAGGTGCCGCTCTTCAGGGGCGTGTTCGATGAGTGCAGGGGGAAGGAACTACCGCCCGAGTTCGGGATGAAGAACCTACTACGCCAGAAATTCCAGATCATCCCAGCCCGCGTCGGGAACGCATACCGTGTGCTCATGGACTCCGCCGACACGGCTGGGTTCTTCGCCACGAGAGGCTCACGGAGCCATTTGATCATGCCCGCAGTAGTGCCGACGGTTACGCCTCCAGTGGACGACGCGGTTCAGCGCCGCGAGCCGGACGATGTTAAGCGCGGCGGTGGG
>DAICZO010000412.1 GCA_027311125.1 Acidobacteriaceae bacterium | reverse complement strand
ACGTGGTCCCGTCTGCGGCATGATCACACGCCGCGCAGGCGGCCCGGCAGGAACTACCGGAGCCTCAACCACGGGCGCTGCAGGTGCAACCGCCGCTTCGGCAACCACCGCTGCAGGCGCAGCCACTTCGGCCACGACCGGCACCACTGCGGGTGCAGCAGCCACTGGCGCTGGGGTCTCGCTCGCCACAACTACGGGTGCAGGCGTAGCCACAACCGGCGCAGCCACCGCAGCCGTGGGCGCAACCACCGCCACCACTGGCGCTGTTGCCGCAACTGGAGCCACCGCGGGACGTGCAACCACTGGTCCCACCGGAGGCTTGCTGGCAATCGCCGGAGGTGGTGCTGGCGTAATAATGTTGGCTTGCTGCCGCGGCAGCGGAACGATCCGGCGCGGTGCTGGTGCCTCAGGATGCGAAACCGTCGGTGCCACGGAGACTGGCGGAGCAACCGCCACGACGGGCCGCGGAGCACTCGTTACCCCATGCGCGGCAGGGGGTGGTGCCACCACCGCCGTCGGACGCGGTGGCGGTGTCGCGCGTATCGCAGCTTCTGCTTGCTTGCGCTCCAGAATCGCCTTCAGCGCATCACCCGGCTTCGACACCTTGGACAGGTCGAACTTAGGCTTCGTGTCGACCACCGGCCGGCTCGCCGAACTGCTGCGGCTGCCGCCCTTGAAGTAATCGCGTACTCTCTCGGCCTGGTCGGTCTCGATCGAACTGGAATGCGTCTTGCCCGTCACCCCGATCGCTTCCAGCGCGTCCAGGATCGGTCTGCTCTTTACTTCCAGTTCTCGTGCCAGATCATTGATTCGAACTTTGCTCATCCGTCCCTTTTCAGTTCCCAGCGCCCTTGGCTTTCATTGCATTCAGCTGTTCATGTCAGCCTCATCGAGGTAGGAATATCTCTATTGTAAGTATTATCCCCAAAGATACTAGCTCCGTATCGAGAGAATGCCGGGTTTGCAGGGCCAATACTGCTAGCCACGATCAGGTCCTTCGTTGTCGATGCCTTCGCTCGAAACCTCCTGGCTTGCATCCACCAGGTCGTCGACCGCATCGTTCTCCGCTTCAATCCGCTCTTCCCGGGCATCGGCTTCGCTGATCGCGTCACTCGCCGATTCAGCTTCTTCCGCCGCCGCAATGTCTTCCGTCGACACCTCGGCGACTTCCACTGCCTCGCCCGATCCAGCCTCACCTGCCAGAATCTCTTCCGGTGTCTTGGTCATGGAATGCTCTCCCGCTTCACCGTCGTTAGATGCAACTTCAGGCAAAACCGCTGCAGCAGGACGCACTTCGCCCTCTTCGTACTGGCCAAAGTAATGCCGCACCGCAACCGAGATCTTCTCGACCGTCTTCTCGCCGATTCCCGGTACCTCTTCCAACTGCTCCGGAGTCATATCCGCCAGCTCTTCCACGGTCGTAATGCCCGCCGCGATCAGCTTCTCCAGAATGGTCTCGCCCAGCTCCGAAATCTGCTCCACCGGAGTCGTCGGGCCGCCGCCCATCGCGTGCATCTGCTGCTCGACCTCCTGGCGCTTCTCTTCCTCGCTCTTGATGTCGATCTTCCACTGCAGCAGCTTCGCCGCCAGCCGAACATTCTGGCCCTTCTTGCCAATCGCCAGCGACAACTGCGTGTCATCCACGATCACTTCGATCTGCTTCTCAGCCAAGTCCGTAATCGACACGCGGCTCACCTTCGCCGGCTGCAACGCCTTCTCCGCAAACGTCGTAATCTCATCCGAGTACTCGATAATGTCGATCTTCTCTCCGCGCAGTTCACGGATAATCGACTGCACGCGCATACCCTTCATGCCCACGCACGCGCCGACCGGATCGACATCCTTGTCGCGGCTCATCACCGCAATCTTGGTCCGCTCACCAGCCTCGCGCGCAATCGCCCGAATCGAAACCGTCCCGTCATAGATCTCCGGAACTTCGCTCTGGAACAGGTTCTGCACCAGCGCCGGGGCAGCCCGGCTCACAATCACCTGCGGACCCTTCGCCGCGCGATCCACCCGCAGCAGCACCACCCGGACGCGCTCGCCCACGGCAAACTGCTCCAGCCGGCTCTGCTCCCGCTTCGGCATCCGCGCCTCGGCCTTGCCCAGGTCGAAGATCACGTCCATCGGCTCCAGCCGCTTCACCGTCGCCGTCAGCACTTCGCCTGCGCGATGGTTGTACTCCAGAAACACCGTGTCCCGCTCGGCTTCGCGAACCTTCTGGAAGATCACCTGCTTCGCCATCTGCGCCGCAATCCGGCCCAGCGGAGACGTGTCCTTGTAGAACCGCAACTCGCCGCCCACCTCAACTTCCGGGGCCAGCTCCCGCGCCTGCTCCAGCGTCAACTGGTTGGTCGAGTCCTCCACCTGTTCCGGCGTCTCCACCACAGTCTTGAACACGTACGCGCGAATCTCGCCCGTCTCGCGGTCCATCTCCGCCCGCATGTTCTCCTGGGTCTTGTAGTACTTGCGGGTCGCGAGCGCAATCGCGTCTTCCACGGCAGATACCACAACCTCCGGTTCAATCCCCTTATCCCGGCTCAACGTCTCAATCGACTGGTACAGAACACTTGCCATAACGTCTCTCGTTTCCGCGGCATGTCATCCTGCTACACGCCTCTGTTTGTCATCCTGCCAGGCCGTGTCACGCAACCACACGACGCTCACTCTGTCATCCAACAGCGCAGTGGAGGGCTCTGCATCCTGCCTCCAAATCCACGCCCACAAACCAACCAAAAACCAAAATCCAGCCCGTCGCTAAATCTCCGCGACCAGATGCGCCTTCTCAACATTCAGCAGGGCAATCTCGACCGTCTGCTCTGTCACAGCCTTCTTCGCCTTCCCCTTCTGCTTCACCGCCGAAAGGTCCAGCGTAATCACGCCGTCCACAAACTTCGTCAGCCGCCCTTGCCAGTGCCGATTCCCGTTTACCGCCGCAAACGTCTGCAGCTTCACCAGGCTCCCGGCAAACCGGACATAGTCCGCCGCCTTCCCCAGCTTCCGCTCCAGTCCCGGTGACGAGACCTCCAGCGTGTACTCCTGGCCCGGAATCAAATCCTCGACATCCAGTACCGTCCCAAAATCCGTCGCAAACTTCGCGCAATCCTCATGCGTCACGCCCGACAGCATCTCCGCCGGAACGCCCTTGGGAATCTGCAACTCCGCCGCATCCTCGCCCGCGCTGGCCGCCATCTCCGCCAGCTTGGCCCGCTCCACGGCATTCTTTTCGATGTACACCCGCAGCGTGCGAAACTTCACTCCGCCCTGAAACTCCAGGTCCACAACCTCCAGATCATGCGAGGCCGCAACCCGCTCCGCCACACTCCGAATTGCATCCAGTTGTACTGCCATCAGTCCAAACCCCAAACCATCCACACAGCCAGTTGCCAACATCATTTAGAGCAAATAAAAAGTGGGCTCTCGCCCACTCATCTCTTCCGTCAATTGCCGGTGCGGTCACGGCTCTTACCTGGTACGACGGAACAAAAGCGCCTGCAAACCACATTCTACATCGAAACTCAACTTTCCCCAACATCCACCCGGGCCCACACCATCACCTCCCGCAATCCTGAAAAATTCATCCTTGACACCAGACAAATATCCACTACCATGAGGTTGTGAATGAGCTGGACACAACCTTCGCGGCTCTCTCGGACCCCACCCGCCGGGCGATGATCGAAACCCTCTCCCACGGGCCGGCCTCCGTGCATCGGTTGACCGAGCCGTTTGCGCTCTCGCAGCAGATGATCTCGAAACACATCGCATTCCTCGTCCGCGCCCGCATCGTCACCAAAACCAGGCGTGGACGAGAGAGCGTCTGCACCCTCAGGCCAGAGACCATCAAAACCGTCAGCGACTGGGCCACCAACTATCGCCGATTCTGGGAAGAGAGCTTCGACAAACTGGATGTGCTGGTAAATCAAATGAAGAAAACGGAGGTCAGCGATGACAACAAACACGGCTAACGATGCAGAACGGATGGTAATCACCAGAATCTTTAACGCCCCACGCGAAGTGGTTTGGAAGGCGTGGACAGACCCCCACTACGTCATGCAGTGGTGGGGCCCCAAGGGCTTCACCTCGCCCTTTTGCAAAATGGATTTTCGCGAGGGTGGCAAATTTCTCTGCTGCATGAAGTCCCCCGACTGACAGGAGTACTGGAACGGTGGCGAGTACCACCAGATCGTCCTCCACGA
>DAICZO010000402.1 GCA_027311125.1 Acidobacteriaceae bacterium | reverse complement strand
CCCCCACCGTGCCGGAACCGTTGTCATCCGCCCCATGCCAGATCTCCGCCCCACTCTGACCATCATGGTCATGATGAGCCGAGATCAGAATCGTCTCCGCAGCCAGCAGCGGATCGCTCCCCCGCAACAGACCAGCCACGTTGTACGTCGTCCCCGTCACCCGCGACTTGTTCTTCATGTGGATCGCTACCGTCGTCTCCGGCAGTAGCCGCGACTCGATCGTCAGGTCCTTGTCGATCCCCGCCTGCAACTCCGAACCACTCTTGCCCGCCGTCGCCAGCAACTCCGCCGCCACCTCGTCCTGAATCAGCACCGCTGGTATATGCAGTTCGTCATCCGCAATCTGCTGCAGCGGCAGTGGCACCGCCCGCGTGATACTCCCGCCAATCTTCGCCGCTCGCTCCGCATTGGTCAGGTGCTTCCGGTTCGGCTCCGCCACCACCAGCAACGCCACCGCTCCGTGCGCCTGCGCATTCAGCAGCTTCACCAGCGTCGTCGCATAGCGCGTGTTGCCCGTACCGTTGAAGATCGACGTCGCATCCGTCTCCTGCGGCTCGTGGTCAAACACCAGCACCACCTTGCCATGCGCATCGATCCCCCGGTAGTCGTCGTACCCCAGCTCCGGCGCGGTAATCCCATAGCCGGCAAACACCACCGGGGCACTGACATCCACATCATCCCGATATCCACCAAACGCCTTGCCCGGCTTCCATACCGTCTGCCGTCCACCCCGCGTCAGCGTCAGCGCAAACTCCGCCCGGTCCGGCACAAACTCCACCAGCGGCATCGCCTGCAGATAGCTCGGTCGGCCTTGCTCATCCTTCGCAGCCGGGGTCAGTCCGGCCTTGGCAAACTCGCTCGCCACCCACGCCGCCGCAGCCTCATCGCCCGGCTGCAGACTCATCCGCCCCGCCAGACCATCCGAAGCCAGAAACGCCAGGTTCGCCCGCAGGTCTCCCTCACGGATCGCTGCAAACCCCACCCGCTCTCGCGCCGGAATCCCAGCGCTACGGTCCCCAGCCTCCGCCCCGGCAGAGACCACACCCGTGGCCAGCACCAACAGGCCCAGGCAGACAACTCCACTGATTTTTGTCATGCCAACACCTTACACGCGGCTCAGCCTGGCGCAAAAAGTATCTCCAGACGAACCAGCGCAGCAAACCAGGTCAACTCGCCACAACCACCACACAAATCTCCACAAAATGCACCATAATTGACCACGGTTTTGCTACGATTTGCCCTCGCGCAACCACCCATACAACGGAAACCGCTCCGCTAACTCGCCCACTTCCTGGCGAATCTGCTTCAATTTCCCAGCATTTCCACGATTTTCCAACGCAGAAACAATCCAACCCGCTATCAAAACCATCTCCGCCTCCTTCATCCCCCGCGTAGTCAACGCCGGAGTACCAATTCGTATCCCACTAGGCTTCATAGGCGGATTCTGATCGTACGGAATAGCATTTTTATTGACCGTAATGCCCGCCTCGCCCAGTGCAACCTCGGCTTCTGAGCCAAACATGCCCTTTTGGAAGACATCGATCAACATCAGATGCGTGTCCGTGCCACCAGAGACGATGCGATAGCCGTGGCCTGCGATCGCCTCGGCCAACACCTTTGCATTTGTAACTATTTGTGTTGCATATTGCGCAAACTCCGGCTGGAGAGCCTCTCGAAAGGCCACTGCCTTCGCCGCAACCACGTGCATCAGCGGCCCGCCCTGCTGCCCAGGGAACACGCTGCGATCGATACTGGCGGCAAGCTCCTGGCCACAAAGAATGAGCCCACTGCGGGGTCCGCGCAGGGTCTTGTGAGTGGTGGTTGTCACCACATGCGCATGCGGCACCGGCGAAGGATGCGCACCACCCGCAACCAGACCGGCAAAGTGCGCCATATCCACCATAAAGTACGCGCCAACCTTGTCCGCAATTGCACGCATACGCGCAAAATCAAACTGCCGCGGATAGGCGCTGCCACCGCCCACCAGAACCTTGGGCTTTTCGCGAAGAGCAATCGACTCCAACTCGTCGTAGTCCACGGTCTCTGTATCTTTACGCACCTGATAGCCGACAATGCGATAGAGTTTGCCCGAGAAATTGAGCTTATGCCCATGCGTCAGGTGGCCTCCGTGGGCCAGATCGAGACCAAGAATGCAGTCGCCCGGCGAAAGCAGGGACATGTAGGCAGCGGCGTTTGCCTGCGAACCCGAATGCGGTTGCACATT
>DAICZO010000395.1 GCA_027311125.1 Acidobacteriaceae bacterium | reverse complement strand
TTGCTGGGCAGCGGCGATGGTGCTGATGGGCAGCAGGAAGGTTGCAGAGAAGCAGATGGAGAGGCTGAGTTTGCGGGTTTTCAAAGGCATGGGTTCGTTGGGTGCAAGCGAGGTTGGGGGAGAGACCTCCTGCGAGGAGGCTACCATAGCCGGGAGGCTGACTGGGTGATGTTTCGGAGGGGGGATTCGGGTTGTTCAGGGGCGTGGTTTGGCGGCGCGACGTTTGGTGGCGGTACGGGGCAGCCCGGTGGACTCGCGGACGACGAGTGAGGTGGTGATTTTGAATTCGTGTTGCGGGGTGAGGTCTTTGGAGGCCTCGATGTGGCTGCGCAGGGCGGTGACAGCGGATTTGGCTAACTCGTAGCGAGACATCTGCACGGTGGTGAGGGGTGGAATAGTGACCTCGGCGATGTGGATGTCGTCGAAGCCGATGACGGAGATATCGTCGGGGACGCGCAGGCCAGAGCGATAGATGGTGTGCTGGACGCCGATGGCGGTCATATCGTTAGAGCACATGACGGCGGTGGGCATGGGCTTGAGGGTGAGGAGCTGGGTCATGGCGGCCATACCGCCTTCGAGGGTATGGTCGCCCTGGATGACGCGGGTGGGATCGAGTGGGATGCCGCACTCTTTGAGCGACTTGGTGAATGCGGCGAGCCGAGACTGGGCGGAGTGCAGACCGGCGGGGCCGGAGACGAAGGCGATGTCGCGATGGCCGAGCGCGGCAAGGTGCTGCACGCCCTGACGGATGCCGTGGTGGTAGTCAACGTTGAGCAGGCTGACGCCGTCGCGTCTGGGGCCGACGTCGATGAAGACGAGCGGGACGTTGCGCTGGGCGAGTTGGTCGAGTAGAGGTTCTTCGATGCCGAAGGTAATGACGGCGACGCCATCCACCTTGCGCTCGAGCATGCGACGGATGCAGTGCGACATGCGTTTGGGGTCGTAGTTCGTGGAGCTGACGAGGATCTCGTAGCCGTGCTCGACGGCGATATCCTCAAAGCCCTGGATCAGCTCGGGGAAGAAGGGATTGGTGATCTCGGAGACGATGAGGCCGAGGATCCAACTGCGTCCGGAGACGAGGGCGCGGGCCTGCGTGTTGGGGAAGTAGTCGAGCTCGTTGATGACGTCCCAGACACGCTTGGCGATCTGAGGATTGACGGTGGCGACGCGATTGATGGTTCTGGAGACGGTGGCGATGGAGACATCGGCGAGACGAGCGATGGTGCGGATGTCCAGGCGTTCCGGCTTTTGCACGGCAGTCTTTCGTGGTCGCGGCACAGGGTCAGTCCTGAAGGAACGAGATCTGGTATACGTTTACAAATTTTCCATACAGCAGCAAGAAAGTGTCATTACTTCTCTAATTATCTTTTTATCGTAGCGCAGAATGGGCTGATTTCGTTGGGGGGAATGGTTGAGACGCAGGAGGGTAGGGGTGCCCGCCGGGGATGTCCTCCCAGCGGGTGAGGTGATGGTGGATCAAAAGGCGGAGATGCCGGTGACACTCTGCCCGATGATGAGGGTGTGGACGTCGTCGGTGCCTTCGTAGGTTTTGACAGATTCCAGATTCATGAGGTGGCGCATGATGGGGTAGTCGTCGGCGATGCCGTTGGCGCCGAGGATATCGCGTGCCATGCGGGCGCACTCGACTGCCATGGCGACGTTGTTTTTCTTGGCCATGGAGATGTGCTGGAAGGCGACTTTGCCTTGGTCTTTGAGGCGGCCGACTTGTAAGGCGAGCAACTGGGCCTTGGTGATTTCGGTGATCATCCAGGCGAGTTTCTGCTGGACGAGTTGGTGGCTGGCGATGGGCTGGCCGCGAAACTGCTTGCGCTGCTGGGCGTACTGCAAGGCGGTGTCGTAGCAGGCCATGGCCGCACCGATCGCTCCCCAACTGATGCCGTAGCGCGCCTGGCTCAGGCACATGAGCGGCGACTTGAGGCCGTCGGTGCCGGGCAGCAGATTGGCGGCGGGGATGCGGACCTCCTGCATGGAGAGGCCGGAGGTGACGGAGGCGCGCAGAGACCACTTGCCGTGGACGTCGCGGGCGGAGAAGCCGGGGCGGTCGGTTTCGACGAGGAAGCCGCGGATGCGCCATTGCTCCTGGGGGACGGCGGGGTCTTCGACCTTGGCCCAGATGACGGCGACGTCGGCGATGCTGCCGGAGGTGATCCACATCTTTTCACCGTTGAGGATGTAGTCGTCACCGTCTTTGCGGGCGCGGGTGCGCATGCCGCCAGGGTTGGAGCCGAAGTCCGGCTCGGTGAGACCGAAGCAGCCGAGCTTTTCGCCGGTGGCTAGTTTGGGAAGCCAGTGGGATTTTTGCTCGTCGGTGCCGAAGGTGTAGATGGGGTACATAACGAGCGCGGACTGGACGCTGACAAAGCTGCGCAGGCCGGAGTCGCCGCGTTCGAGTTCCTGGGTGAGCAGACCATACTCGACGTTGTTGAGGCCGGCGCAGCCGTAGCCTTCGAGCGTTGCGCCGAAGAAGCCGAGCTCGCCCATGGGACGAACGAGTTCGCGGGGGAAGCGACCGTCGCGGTTGCACTGCTCGATGATGGGGATGAGGTTGTCTTCTATGAAGGCCCGGGTATTGGTGCGAATGAGCAGCTCATCTTCCGAGAGGAGGGAGTCAAACAGAATGAAGTCTACGCCTTGATACTTGAGTGCCATCGCAACATTCTAGTCTCAGGTGAGGTTCCTGTGCAGTGCGGGATCGTTGCTGATTTTGGATGAGACGAACAAGCCAAACGGATGTGGTGGCAAGGTGCGAGGGGAGGTTGTCCCCTCGCGTACCGATGCGTGGATGCTGCGCGCTCATTGGCCGGTGAAGGCAGGTGGCTGTTATTTTGTTGGAGCGGGGGTGGTGGAGTCAGCGGCCTTTTTTGCCGTGGCTGCTTTGGCAGGCGTGGTCTGCTTCGCTGCGGGAGATTTTTTGATGGGTGCCTTCTTAGGGGCCACGGTCTTTGCAGGCATGGGCTTGATTGCTGGTTTGGCGAGTGGTGTTGCGGCGGCTTTGGGGGCTGGTGCCGGGGCTGCGAGTCGGACTTTGCTCCAACGCTTCTTTTGCGCAGCGGCGATTTTTTTACGGGCTGCTGCGCTGAGGACGCGTCGCTTGGTGGGGACTGGAATCTGGGCGAGGGCGGAAGCGAGTGCCGTCGAGGTGGCGCTGGATGGGCGGCCGGGTTTGCGCTTGATGCTGAGGGGAGAGATGCTGCCAAGTATGGCCTTTGCCTCTTGCAGGCGGGCGATCTCCTGATCTAACTGGGCAACGATTTCGGTGATAGTCATAATGCCTCCGTATCCAGCATAGCTGGAGTGGGTCGAAATTCCTGACCCAGTTACATCATTTATAGATGCATGGTTGGGGGTTTTGGTCTAAGTGGCTGGCCGGATAGTTTGAGTTGGATATTAGGAGATGTTGTCCGCGCGACCCATGGATCCATGCTTTTGCAGGATGGCGATGGGCTTTTGCAGGATGGCGATGGCGGATTAGTATCAGAGCGTGCGAACCTTCCTACGTTTTCTGATCGCCCTCTCGTTGCTGGTGAACTATGGCCATGCGCAGACTCTGACGATAGTTCATGCAACGGTGATTGATACCGTGACGGGCAGAACGCAGCCGGACAGTACGGTGGTGATTCGCGGGAACCGCATTGTGCAGGTTGCCAGCCATGCACCCGTCCCAGTCGATGCGGGGCAGGTGGTGGATGCGCGGGGGAAGTATCTGATACCGGGATTGTGGGACATGCATACGCATGTGTACTTCGACCGTACGGCGGCGGATGGCACGGATTTGATTTTGCCGTTGTTGCTGGTGAATGGCATTACGGGTATTCGCGATATGGGCAGCGAGCTTGATCCGGTGCTGCATGCGCGGGCGGAGATCGCGGCGCATCGCCTGCTGGGGCCGCGGATGTACGTCTCGGGGCCCATGCTGGATGGGCCGAAGTCGCAGTACAAAGCTGCGATTGCGATTGCCACGCCAGAGGATGGACGCAAGGCTGTCGCGATGTTGACGCGACGCGGCGTGGACTTTATCAAGGTGCAATCGGGGGTGCCGCGCGAGGCTTACTTTGCGATTGCGGATGAAGCGAAGCGCGAAGGGATCGATTTTGAAGGACATGTTCCGGATGCAATTCGTGCGCGCGAGGCGGTAGCGGCAGGGCAGAAGACGATGGAGCATTTGATTGGCATCTTCGAAGCCAGTTCGCCGGATGAGGACAAGTATCTGACGGGCAACAAGTCGCCCGGAATGTTTCTGGCGAGCTATGATCCGCAGCGCGAGGCGCGCCTGGTTCAGCTGATTGCGAAGCACCAGGTGTGGCAGTGCCCGACGCTGTATTGGGAGCGAGGCCAATGGCTGGTGGACGATATCGATTACAGCAAAGACCCTGATCTGGCCTATGCGGATCACACCTGGGTGAGCAGCCAGTGGCCGGCGGCGCAGAAGAGCATTCTGAAGTCGCTGGATACCGATCCGCTGGCGGTGCGGAAGCAGTTTGTGGAGCACGAGTTGGGGATTGTGCGGCGACTGCATGCGGCGAAGGTGCCGTTTCTGGCAGGTACGGACACGCCGGCTGGGGTGGATGTGATTCCGGGCATCAGCCTGCACCTGGAGCTGCAACGCTTTGTAGCGGCGGGCTTCACGCCGTTGGAAGCACTGCAGACGGCCACGCTGAATCCGGCTAATTTCTACGGACGTCGCAAGGACTTTGGGACGGTCGAGGTGGGGCGCATCGCTGATCTGGTGGTGCTGGAGGCTAACCCGTTGGAGAGCATTGCAAACACGCGGACGGTAGTGGGTGTGGTTGCCGATGGGCGGTATCTCTCGCCGGACGAGTTAAGCGAGATGCGTACGAAGCTGAAGCAGCGTGCTGCGCGGTAGATAGAATTTGTAGCCTTAGTCACGGAAGGAAGTATTGGATGAAGACGTATTGCGTGTTGGTGATTGGCGCGTTGGCGTTGGCTGGTTCGGTGGGGATTGCGCAGAGCAAGGATGGTGGACCGGCGCCGTTGCAGGTGCCAGCCAGATCGCTGCCAGTGCCGACCGATGTGAGTCCGGAGATGCAGAAGCTGATTGGTGCGCCGCTGAATCCGGTTTGGAACGTACTGTGGAAGACCGGCGAAGAGTGGCGCGCGGCTGCGAATGTGCAGGCGGCGAAGACGGTTGCGGGTTTGCCTGCGATACGTCAGCGTCTGCATGTGAGCGTGCAGGCGGGCACGATGGATGGCGTGAAGGTATACACGGTGACGCCGGAGGTGATACCGCCGGGACATCGCGACAAGCTGCTGATCCATGTGCATGGCGGATGCTACGAGCTGTTTCCGGGAGAGTCGGGGACGAGCGAGGCGATCCTGATGGCGGGGCTGGAGGGGTACAAGGTGATTTCGGTGGACTACCGGATGCCTCCGGAGGCGTATTTTCCGGCGGCGGTGGATGACGCGATGACCGTGTACCAAGCCGTGTTGCGGACTACGGCTGCCAGGAACGTGGCGGTCTTTGGGACCTCGGCGGGTGGCGCGTTGACGTTGGAGATGATGCTGCGAGCGAAGCAGTTGGGGCTGCCGATGCCGGGCGCGATTGCGACGGGAACGCCGATGGCGGATGTGACCAAGACAGGCGACTCGTTCTATACGAACGAGCAGGTTGATAACGTTCTGGTCTCGCGGGATGGGTTCTGCGATGCGGCTACGGTGGTGTACGCGCATGGCCATGATTTGCGCGATCCGCTACTGTCGCCGGTGTATGGCGACCTGCACGGATTTCCACCGGCGATTTTAACTACGGGCACTCGCGATCTGTTGCTGAGCAACACGGTGCGAGTCCACCGCAAGCTGCGGGAGGCAGGGGTGGAGGCGCAACTGGAGGTGTTCGAAGGCGAGTCGCATGCGCAGTACCAGTTTGATGATCGCGTGCCGGAGACGAGGGAGGCGTTCGGGGAGATTGCGGCGTTCTTCGATGCGCACCTGGGCCATTAGAAGCCGGCCATTAGAAGTGGGTGCTGAGGTGCGGGGTCAGCGTGTGGGTGGTTTTGCGATGGAGGACTCGCGAATGACCAGCGTAGGCTCCATGAGGATCTCCGAAGGGTAGGCGCGGGTGGGATGGGAGATGCGTGCGAGCAGGGTCTCTGCTGCGAGTCGTCCCATCTCGACCAGAGGCTGGTGGACAGTGGTCAGGCTGGGGATGCTGAAGCTGGCGCCGATGACATCGTCAAAGCCGACCACGGAGACGTCGTGCGGTACGCGGATGCCGGAGTCGTACAGGGCGCGAATGGCACCGAAGGCTGCGATGTCGTTGAAGCAGAAGATGGCGGTGAAGTCGCGGGTGCGGCTGAGCAGCTCCTTGACGGGATCGTAGCCGGTGATGGGCGACCAGGAGTGGAGTTCGAGGTGGATGCAGAGGTCGGGTTAGATCTTGATCTTCAGGTCATCCGCGACGGCGACGATGGAACGCCAGCGATCGTCGGTGTCGATATTGAAGTTCTGTCCGCGCACGAAGGCGATACGGCGGTGGCCCAGACTCTTGAGGTACTGGAGAGCCAGCATGGCGGCTTTGCGGTGATCGAGGGCGATGTTGGTGACGCCCTTTTTGGGGCTGTGCCCGGAGATGGCGACGACGGGCAGATCGATCTCGGCAGGGTTGGGGGTGCTGACGAGAAGCAGGCCATCGACGGAGCGTTCGCTCAGCAGCCGGGAGTACTGGTTGATGAGGTCCTGGCGCCCGTTGTGAGAGGCGGAGAAGTAGAGGTAGTTGGCGGCCATCAAGGCCTCTTCCACGCCACTCATGACGAGGGTGAAGTAGCCTTCGCTGGACTCCGGTACCAGAATGCCGACAGACATGCTGCGGCTTCCGCGCAGGGAGCGGGCCAGATAGTTGGGGCGATATTGAAGCTTTGCAGCGGCCTCGAGGATGCGTTCGCGAGTCTCGCGCGGAATGCCTTTGGCGGCGGGAGCATCGCTGATGACGACTGAGACGGTGGTCGTGGACAGGCCGAGATGCTTGGCGAGCGTCTGCAACGTGACACGTTTTTGTGGGGCCTTCGTTACTTCAGATCGCATACGTTTTTTTACCATGACCTATGGATATAACGGCATACGGGGTGCTCTGATTAAGAGAAATTCAGACTGGTTCCGCTGTTGCTGCCTTTTGCTTCGACGTATCGATCGAGAGATCAGGAGCCAATTTCGGTGACAAATGTGGATTGCCCCTGCGGCTGGACCGAGTGAATCATGCTGGCATGCAGAATGCTTTAAGCTACTGCTGGGCCGCGTTGATCAGCCTGGTCAGTTGGTCCAGGATGGTGAAGCGCACGATTCCTCCGGGCTGGTGGGCGGTGTGGAGGGTCTGCATGGCTGCGGCTTTCCAACCGGCTGGTGGCGTGGTGCCGGAGGAGGCGAAGGTGACTGCCTGTGAGCCAAGTGCGGCCAGATCGGCTAGTTGCGTGGCTCGCATCTGTACGTCCTGCAGGCGGGGTGAGGTCAGCATGTGTTGCTGGACGGCGGGCATGGCCGCGGACAGGTGCGCAAAGTAGTCCATGAGGGCGGTGCGGTCTGCTGGGCGATTGCGGGGTGCTTGCAGGAAAGCATCGATCAGATGCTGAAGGGTTCGGCTGGAGGATGGGTCGGGTGGAACGGCATCGACGAAGCGATCGAGCGGGGTGGTCTGGGAGGTCTTCTGCTGCTGGTAGCGGTCGCTGAAGCTGACGGGTTCCAGCACGGAGGCGAAGATGCGGAGTGCGGCGATGTCTTCGCTGTCGGCGAGTTGCCTGAGGTCGGAGTCGCGCTGGGAGAGGTGATGGAGACCGAGACCTTCGAGTTCGATGGAGACGGCTTCCAGACGCCGGTACATATCGTCGACGTCGGTGACGTTTTGCGGAGACCAGAGGCGCTCTGCGATGGCTGCGGTGCGTGGCCAGATACGCGAGTCGATGGTGCGCTGATTGAGCTGCTCACCCCACATGCAGACTTCGCCGCCGAGGATGAGGCGCTGCTGTTGGGCGGTGAGATCGACGTTGGCGGGGAGTGGATCAGCGAGGTAGTGCTGGGCGGCCGAGTGCATGGCATCGAGATAGTAGGGCGCGGAGAGGACTCCCTGATAGCCCTGCTTTGCTCCCTGAACGAGCGAGGCCTCGCCGCGCCAGGACTGGACGATGACGTCGCGAGGCAGGGCAGGATTGAGGATTTCGTCCCAGCCGATCATGCGCCGGTGCAGGGTGGTAAGTATCTTGAGGATGCGTTGATTGAAGTAGGCCTGCAGCGCATCGGAGTCTTTGAGGTGATGCAGGCGCATGAAGGCGGTGATACGAGGGTTGGTCTTCCAGTCGGGCGCGAGGGTCTCATCGCCTCCGATGTGGACGTAGGGATCGGGGAAGATCTGGGTCATCTCGGTGAGAAACGATGTGATGAACTGATAGGTTTCTTCGCGGGTGGGATCGAGGGCGTAGGGGGCGATGCCAAACTCGCGGCGGATGCCTGCGGGGGCGGTGCCGCTGGCGAGCGCAGGATAGGCAACGAGCCAGGCGGTGCTGTGGCCGGGCATCTCAAACTCCGGGACGACGCGGATGCCGCGGTCGTAGGCGTAGGCGACGATCTCGCGGGCCTGCTGCTGCGTGTAGAAGAGGCCGTCGGAGCCCTTCGCTGTGAGCGCCGGGAATCTGAGGCTCTGCATGCGGAAGCCCTGGTCTTCGGTGAGGTGCCAGTGGAAGACGTTCATCTTGACGGCGGCCATGGCATCGAGGGTGCGCTTGATGACGTCGATGGGTTCAAAGTGGCGGCCGCAATCGATCATGAGTCCGCGCCAGGGGAAACGGGGCTGGTCGGCGATGGTGACGGCGGGGATGATGTAGTCCTTGCCGTCTGGCTGAACGAGTTGCAGCAACGTCTGCAGGCCGTGCATGGCGCCTACGACGGTAGCTGCGTCAAGGGTGACGGCGGAGGAGGTGACGGTCATCCGGTAGGACTCATCCTCGTCCGGGGTTTGGATTGGCTGTCCGGCGTGCTGGACACGGATGATCAGTTGCTGGTCGGTCGCGGCTGGCGTACCGCTCGTGGAAAATGCCAGGCCAGTGGTGGCGGTGAGTTGTGCCATCATGCGGGCGACCGCGCTGGTGAGCCGTGGATTCGATACGCCGTCGATGCTGACATGGAAGTCGGGGGTGAGGCGCAGTTCTCCCTGGTTGACGGTGAGTGTGGCCGGCACGGGCATCAGGAGATTGGCGAAGTGCGGAGTGGCCACAGGTTGCCCCCGGAGCGATGGAATGAGGACGAGCAGAGCGGCCAGCGCCACGATGATGTTGCGAGGTTGGTTGCGTCGGGGGGTGTTGCTGTGAATTTCGTACACTGTCGACCTCAGCCCGTATGATGGTTCGGGAACATGCCCTGCTGATTTGCGAAACGATTCTTTGCGCGTTTTACTGCAGTGGGAATGTTATATCAGAGTATGGCGGGGTCGCACGCAGATGCTTAGGCAGTCGAAAAAAATAGTTCAGTGCAGCGCAGTTGTATTGCTGCAGATGGCGCTTTGTCTGGATGTGGTAGGGCAGGCACACAGCGCTCCTACCGCACCGCCACCGGGGGCGCGGTCGCGTGCCTGCAAGAACCGTCCCGTGCCGCAGTTGACCGATATTACCAAGGCCAGCGGAATCCGGTTCAACCACGTGGCTGCGCCGGAGAAGAAATATATTGTTGAGTCCATGAGCGGCGGCGTGTTGGTGGTGGACTACGACCGCGACGGTTGGCCGGACATCTACTTTACCAATGCGCCCACGGTGGAGATGGCTCTGAAAGGGGAGAAGGCCAAGGGAGCCTTGTTTCACAATAACCACGACGGAACCTTCACCGATGTGACCGAGAAGGCGGGGATTGCGTCCCCTTGTTTTGCGATGGGCGGCGCCGTGGG
>DAICZO010000386.1 GCA_027311125.1 Acidobacteriaceae bacterium | reverse complement strand
CAATTTCAGGTAGGATTCCGTGAGCGCAGAATTGCGTGTGGAGGCGGGATGAAACTGAGTTTGGTTGGAACATGTGCGTTGGTGCTGGTGGGCGGTGTGGTGATGGCGTGTGCGCAGAGCGCGTTGGCCGCGGGGATGGTGTGCGATGTGCGGGCGTATGGGGCCAAGGGAGATGGGGTGACCAAGGACACGGCCGCGATCCAGAAGGCGATCGATGCGTGTGCGTGGAAGGACGTTGCGATGGTGGGCAAGGGGATGCTGCCGGAGAGCAATGTGGTTCGACTGGAGGGTGGCACGTTTTTGAGCGCGCCGATCCAGTTGAAGAGCGGGATCACGCTGGAGATTGTGAAGGGTGCGACGTTGCTGGCTTCGCCGGACCATGCGGACTTCAAGCCGCAGATGGTGTTCAAGCTGCCGGGTGTACAGCCGTTTGTGAGTGCGGTGAACGCGACGCATGTGACGGTGACGGGCGGCGGGGTTCTGGATGGGAATGGCCAGAGCTGGTGGGAGATGATTCGGGGCAAGAAGGATGGTTGGCTGCTGGGGAATGCGAGTCCTCGGCCGATGGGGCTGGTGTTCGACCACTCGCAACACATACGGGTGGAGAATGTAACGGTGCAGAACTCGGGGTTCTGGCAGATTGTGCCGTACTACTCGGACGATATTGTGATTCGCAATTCGCGGGTGCTGGCTCCGCGTCATGCTCCGAATACGGATGGGATCGATCCGTTCAGCTCGAGCAATATCGTGATTGAGCACATGTATGAAGATGTGGACGATGACGATGTGGCGATCAAGAGCGGGCCAATCGATTCTCCTGGGCCGGATGCGCCGAGCAAGAATATAACGATCTCGGACTGCGAGATTGCGCATGGGCACGGGATTTCGATTGGGAGCGAGATTGCCGGTGGTGCGCAGAATGTGCTGGTGGAGCGAGTCCACTTCAAGGGGACGGACAATGGGGTGCGGGTGAAGGCGAACCGTGATCGCGGCAGCGATGTGAGCGGGATCATCTTTCGGGACATCACGATGGAGGATGTGAAGAATACGCTGATTATCAGCGAGTATTATCCGAAGGCGCTGCCGGAGGGTACGGTGGAGAGCGCGCCGATTGGGCGGCTGACGCCGTTTTTCCATGACATCACGATTGAGAATCTGAAGTCGGTGGGCAGCGAGTGGGCAGGGGTGGTGATTGGTCTGCCTGAGTCTCCGGTGAAGAATCTGGTGATGAAGAATGTGGAGATTGAGGCGAAGAAGGGCTTGCAGATCGCGTATGCGGTGGTGACGGCGAGCAATGTGAAGGTGACGGCGAGTGTGGGGGAGGGGATTACGGTGACTCCTACGGCGCAGGTGACGATGACGAAGTAGCGTTTAGGCAAGGACGGTTGGATCGAGCGCGGCCTGGATATCGGCTGCGCTTTTTCCTGCGATGCGGAGGAGTTTGGAGCGGCTGGTTTGTCCGGTGAGGAGGGTGATTCGGGCTTTGGGGAGGTGGAGGCGGTTGCTGAGGAAATCGATGAGAGCCTGGTTGGCGCGGCCATCGATGGGTGGGGTGGTGAGGGAGATTTTGATAGCGTGGTCGTGGATGCCGGTGACGGCGTTTTTTCGGGCACCGGGATGGATGCGAACGGCGAGGGTGGCTCCGTCGGGGGCGTCGTGGGCGTAGGGACACATAACGCGATGATAGTGCGACGGGCTACTGGTTGGCGTGTTGGGTGATGATGAGGGCTTTAGCGGAGTGGGTTCCGTTGCAGAGGTATTGGCGAGGGGTGTTGGCGTCGATCCAGACGACATCTCCGGTTTCGAGGTAGTGGCGCTGATTGGCTCCGCCGGTGGCGAGGGAGATGTCGAGTGTGCCCTGGATGAGGTAGAGGAATTCGGTACCGGCGAAGACTTTGGGGATGAAGTCGCATTTGTCGCCGTTGGGCTGGAACTCGGCGAGGCAGGGGACCATGTGGCGGTCGGGGATGAGCGCACTGAGCGATTGGGAGACGAAGTGGGAGTCGTTTTTGAGCTTGCGGGTGATGGCGATGCGGTCACGCTGGGCGAGTTTTCGGAAGACGACGTGGGGATCAGGCTGGAAGAAGCTGGCGATGTCTTTTTGGAAGACCATGGCGATGCGGGCGAGGTTGCGCAGGGTGGGGACGACACGGCCGGTCTCAAGCTGGGAGAGAAAGCTGGCGGAGAGTCCGGTGAGTTTGCCGAGTTCGACGAGTCCCATGGAGCGCTTGAGGCGAAGGCGGCGGATGCGCTCGCCGATTTGCTTTTCGTCGATCTGCTGCTCGACGCGCTCGGGGTCGACTACGTTGAGTTCAGCTTTGTTGAGTTCAGATTTGAGGCTCGATGGTTCTTGCATGTGGACAACACCTCGGATGAGCCTGATCGCACGTGCTTGCGAAGAGATTTCTCGTCACTCTTGAGATGTTGCCCGGGGTGGGTCTGTATTGTGCCGAAGAAGTGGGTCTTTCTTTAGGTCAAACAAAGCGGGGTACTTATGTGATGAGACGCAGGATGCTGGGTGGGGAGGTCATGACTGGGTCGGCTTGGGGCGTTTGCCGAAGATGGCGGTCCCGATGCGGACGCAGGTGCTGCCCTCTTCGATGGCAACGGCGAAGTCATGCGACATGCCCATGGAGAGCGTGGAGAAATCCAGCGCGGGATGGCGGGTGGCGAGGCTATCCCGAAGTTCGCGCAAACGGCGGAAGTAGGGACGGACGGCCTCAGGATCCTCGAGGTAGTGGG
>DAICZO010000384.1 GCA_027311125.1 Acidobacteriaceae bacterium | reverse complement strand
GTGGAGCGAGATGCGGAGTGAATACTGGGCTTTAGGGAGGGGAAGGTGAACGCAACAGCCTGGATGGTGGGTGAGGCTGTTGCGTTATCAGGGGCTAGGTGGTGGGGGGTAGGTCTGCTTCGGTGAAGAGGGTGCCTTTTTCGTCTTTGGCGCTGACGAGTGGGGTTGCACCGTTGAGGGCCTCGAGCGGCCAGGCGATGTTGAGGGTGGGATCGTCCCAGCGGATGCAGCGCTCGCCTGCAGGATGGTAGAAGTTGGTGGTTTTGTAGAGGACTTCGGCGGTGGGGGAGAGGACGACGAAGCCGTGGGCGAAGCCTTCGGGGATCCAGAGGAGTTGCAGGGGGTCTGGCTGGAGGTGGAAGCCTTCCCATTTGCCGAAGGTCGGTGAGTTGGGGCGGAGATCGACGGCGACGTCCCAGATGTGGCCGGAGAGGACGCGGACGAGTTTGCCCTGGGATTTGCCCAGTTGATAGTGGAGGCCGCGAAGGACGCCTTGCGCGGAGAAGGACTGGTTGTCCTGGACGAAGTTGGTGGGGAGGCGGTGTTCGGCGAAGGAATTTTGATTAAAAACTTCAGCGAACCAGCCGCGACTATCTCCGAAGCGTTGGGGTTCAAGCAGTTGAAGGTCTGGGATGGAAGTGTCGATAAGCCGCATACGACCAGTTTATCGAGTAAGCGGTGCAGGAGGGAGACGACCGACAAAAATGCCCATTTTGGTTCGTGAGTTGTATGGAAACAAACTTTGTATCCTAGAAGACAAAGCGAACAGGTAAACTAAGTGTAAGTAATGCAACTGCACTTCCTTTTCCCGGTATTCGATTGCAGCAAACACGGCCCTGTAGAGGCTGATGCGAACAATAGAGATAAACACAGGTGAGAAGTATGGAAGTTGAGGCGCGGACGCCTTGCAACTTGATTTTGAGTTGTGCGGGTGGTGAACGCATGGAACGCCGCGAGACAGTGCATGTACGAGCAACCGGTATAGCGGCCAGCATGGAAGTATGAGCTGGTTGTGCGCTATGCAGATACAGGATTTCAATTTTGGATGAATATCAATCTAACGAGTCGCGCGTAGCGACCATCGAGGATTCCTATTCGTATCCCCAGATTGGTGATCGGGGGTATACCACGGCGTCTCGTATCAATCGCAAACCATCCTGCTTTATTCGCTACTGCATTGTGAAGCGAGCGTTGGACATGGGATTGGTGCTGTTGGCGACTCCGGTGTTGCTGCTGGTATTGATGGTGGTAGCCGGTCTGGTGTGGTTCAGTTCTCCCGGCCCGATTTTTTACTCCCATCGCCGTATTCGCCGGAATGGCGAGTTTTTCTCGATGTGGAAGTTCCGCACGATGTGCCAGAATTCGGCGGAGGTGCTGGAGCATTATCTGTCGGAGCATCCTGCGGCACGGATGGAATGGAATAAATCGCACAAGTTGAAGTGCGACCCGAGGATTACGCGGGTAGGGTCGTTTCTGCGGCGGTACAGCCTGGACGAGCTGCCGCAGCTGTGGAATGTGATGACCGGGGAGATGAGCTTGGTTGGTCCGCGGCCGATTGTGGCTGCCGAGGTGGAGAAGTATGGGGATTATTTTGGGTACTACTGCCAAGTAAAGCCGGGTCTGACGGGCTTGTGGCAGGTGTCCGGGCGGAGCAAGCTGACCTATGATGAGCGTGTAGCTCTTGATCGCGAGTACGTCGAGAACTGGTCTTTAAGCGGTGACACGATGATCTTGCTTCGGACGTTTTCTTCGGTGATCAATCAAGATGGGGCGTTTTAGGGCGCCTTGCTCGATAGAGAGTGCGACCGAGTTGAAGGTTGGGATAAGGAAGATTGGTGCGGGTCGCTATAGTTCATCATTGGTTTGTGACGCGGGGTGGCGGGGAGCGTGTAGCCGAGTGCATTGCTTCTCTTTTTCCTGATGCTGAACTATTTACGTTGGTCGCTGACGCGGGCGGGATCCCTGACAGTCTGAGAACGCGTCGGATTCACAGTTCCTTTTTACAGAAAATTCCATGGGCGAAGAGTTTTCATCGGCACATGATGCCACTTTATCCTGCAGCGACGGAGAGTTTGGACTTACGCGGTTTTGATCTTGTGATCTCCTCTGACAGTGGCCCAGTGAAGGGAGTATTGATTGATCCAGGAGCAGTTCACATCTGCTACTGCCATTCCCCGATGCGGTATCTGTATGACGGGTATGAGTCTTACCGGTCGCAGATGGGGTTCGTGACGCGGTTGATCTTCAGTTTGACTGCTGCGCGTGTGCGCGCCTGGGATCAGCGAGCTGCAGCGCGAGTGCACGATTTTATCGCGAACTCGGAATATGTTGCGGGGAGAATTCAGAGGTATTACGGACGGGAGAGTACGGTGATCCATCCCCCGATTGATCTGCATCGGGCGCAGCGGGCGCGTCAACCCGGCCCTCATTATTTGTGTGCGGGGCGGTTGGTCGGATACAAGCGTACTGAGTTGATGATTGAGGCTTGCGCTCGACTGGGCCGCAAGTTGCGGATTGCGGGTGCGGGACCCGAGGCGGCGAAACTGCAAAGGATGGCCTCAAGTGAGGTTACGTTTCTTGGCGATTTGTCCACGGATGCGTTATGGGAGGAGTACGCCGGTTGCCGTGCGCTGCTGTTTGGAGCGGACGAAGACTTTGGCATGGTTCCACTGGAAGCGCAGGCTTGTGGACGGCCCGTAATCGCCTATGGTGCAGGGGGGAGCTTGGAGACAGTGCGTGGGGTGGGTGTAAATCGAACCGGAGTTTATTTTGCGGAGCAGACGGTCGAGTCGGTCATGGAGGGGATACTGGAGTTTGAGGCGGCGGACACGAGGGGAGAGTTCGATCCGGAGGTGACGCAGGGTTGGGCCGCTGAGTTCAATACGCCGTTGTTTCTGAAGCGGATGCGGCAGTTTGTGTTGGCCAAAGTGCCTGAGGCTGCAGCGGTGATGGTGTTGGAAGAGGCGCTTGATTCCGCTGCGTGGAGGATGTGATGGAAGGGATGCGGGCGTTGCTGCAGGGGAGTCTGGGCC
>DAICZO010000382.1 GCA_027311125.1 Acidobacteriaceae bacterium | reverse complement strand
TCGGCCAGGTATGACGATGAGCTGGTGGTGCGGACGCGTTTGGTGGCGGCGCGGAGTTTTGTGATCAAGTTTCGGTATGAGGTGGTGCGGGTGGAGGATGATGCGTTGCTGTGCGAGGGCGAGACGGTGCATGTGGTGTTGGGGACGGATATGAAGAAGCGGCGGCTGCCGCAGAAGTATGCGGAACGTTTTGCGGCGCATCTGGCGTGACGGGCATCAGATAGCCATTGCCGCAATTGCGGCGCAGGAGATAGACCGATGAGTGAGCAGACGAAGCAGGGTTTTGCCGGCAAGGTGGCGTTGATTACCGGCGCAAACAAGGGATTGGGTCTGGAGACGGCGCGGCAACTGGGTGCGCTGGGGATGACGGTGCTGCTGGGTGCGAGGGATCTGGCCAAGGGTGAGGCGGCTGCGGCGACGCTGAAGGCTGCGGGTGTGGATGCGCGGGCGGTGAAGCTGGATGTGGATGATGCTGCCGACTATGCGCGCGTGGCGGCGATGATTGAGCAGGAGTTTGGGGTGCTGGATATTCTGGTGAACAATGCCGGCATCATGATCGACAGCCGGAGAGCGAATGAGACGAGTACGACCTCGGCGGAGACGCTGCGGAAGACGTTCGATACGAACTTCTTTGCGGTGGTGGGGCTGACGCAGGCGCTGCTGCCTCTGCTGAAGAAGAGTGCGGCGGGACGGATTGTGAATCTGTCGAGCGTGTTGGGCTCGAATACGCTACATGCCACGCCGGGATCGCAGATCTATGACGCGAAGACGTTTTCGTATGATGCATCGAAGGCGGCGTTGAACTCGTTTACGATCCACCTGGCGCACGAGTTGAAGGACACGAAGATCAAGGTGAACTCGGCGCATCCGGGATGGGTGAAGACGGATATGGGTGGCAAGGGCGCGATGATGGAGATTGAAGAAGGTGGAAAGACATCGGTTGAGTTAGCGACTCTGGGTGAGGATGGGCCTAGTGGCGGGTTCTTCCATCTGGGGAAGGCGTTGCCCTGGTAGGTGGAGGGGCTTGGTGCTAGGTGGTGAGTAATCCGCGGGGTTTGATGTGGCTGCGGATGAATTCGATGGTGGTTTCGAGCGGTGTTCCCGGTCCGAAGATGGCCGCGACACCGCTTTGTTTCATGCGGGCTGCGTCTTCGTCGGGGATGGTGCCGCCGAGGACGAGGAGGATGTCTTCGGCGTGTTGCTCGCGGAGCAGAGCGGTGATGCGGGGGACGATGACGTTGTGGGCTCCTGAGAGGATGGAGAGGCCGATGCAGTCAACGTCTTCCTGGATGGCTGCGGAGACGATCATCTCCGGGGTTTGGCGGAGGCCGGTGTAGATGACCTCCATGCCTGCATCGCGGAGGGCGCGGGCGATGATTTTTGCGCCGCGGTCGTGGCCGTCGAGACCGGGTTTGGCGACGAGGACGCGGATTGGAGAGGTGCGGGTCATCGGGGGAAGTATACGTGGTGCGGGGTAGGGGTTAGAAGTCCCCGTCGTCGCCGATGGGCATTCCGGGTGGAGCTGGGATGGGCTTCGCAGGGGTAAATTTAGCGGGGTCATGCTGGAAGTCGTGGATACGATCGATGAGGGCGGCACGGTGGATGGCTTCGGCGGTGTCGGTGAGTGGG
>DAICZO010000381.1 GCA_027311125.1 Acidobacteriaceae bacterium | reverse complement strand
GTTAGAGGAAATACCGCTCCGTCAAGGTAAAGCCGCGCTCATTCTCGGCGCAGTATCGACGGCACACATCGTCACTGCCTGCCGCACCCACGCGTTTCAGGGTCAGCGTCACAGGAATCGATTGATACTCCAGATCCGGATCCATCGGATGTTGGCAGGTATTCAGAATCACCAGCGTATTCATCTCCGCCCGCAACTCCACAACGTCGCCTGCCTTCGCATGTCCACGGACAAACTGCATGCTGCCATCGGACTGCACTTCAACCTTGCTAAAGAAGTTGACGTTCATCATCAGATCGCGACTGCCCAGACCATACTTCGCCAGTTCGATCAAAAAGCCATCCAGTGCACTCTGGTGCCAGTCGTTGCGGCCCTCCTGATACGCCAGCGCACCATATTTCGCTGCGACCATCGCGGCATCCGAACACCCGCCCAGCGGATCATGCCAGCCCACGCTATCCTCCGTGATAGAACACAGAATCCGTGCCATATCGGAATACAGGACTGTTCCTGCCGTCAGTCGTGCCACATGCTGCGCCTTGAGCGTATCCGGCAGGTTCAGACGCTCCGCAGGATTGTCCGCATTCAGAAACAGGGCCCCCACATTTGCATTGTCCTCCGTTGCCTTAATCCGCAAGGCTGTACCACGCTTCAGCACATGCGACCAGGTAGACGACCCATGCAGTCGTTCCTCCCACAAGATCTCAGAACTCAATCCGACCGACTTTCTTCGGCAACGGTGCCGATCCGTAAATAATTCGAAGTCTTACCAGCCGTCGCTGTTACTTCTGCTCGGGCGAAATCTGCCAAACGCTGGCCTGCCGCAGGTTGGATAGCCACACCGATCCAAATCCAAAACGAACCCCATCGCCCCCTTGTCCCTTCCACTGCCGCACTGGAAGATTGCTGGCGGCGTCCACCTGCGTCAAAGGGAAATCAAACATAGCCGCCCACACGGAGCCCGCACCAAACGTGATCTCGCCACCCTCGCCCGGAATCCCGCAGGCGATCGTCGCCATCACTTTACCGGTAGCCATATCCACGCGCGTGATCGAACCGTCACCCTGGTTCAGCGTCCATACTGAGCCTGCACCAACGGTCAGAAACCGTGGCTTCGGCCCCACGGCAACTCTCCCTGCTACCGCCATCGTCTTCGGATCAACCTTCAAGAGCTCGTCATGCCCAAATGAAGACAGCCATATAAATCCATCCCCAAACGCAGGGTTCTCCGTCTCCGAAGGCAGCACAACACTCCCAACAATTGTGTTCGTAGTCGGGTCAATCCGCATCAGCGTACTCGGCTTCGCCACCATCCATATCGAACCATCCCCTACCGTAATTCCACCTTCGGAGTTCGCCGGATCAACCGCAATCTCTGCCGTCACCTTGCCCGTCTGTTCATCCATCCGCACCAGCATGTGGCCCCCGCAGCTAGGCACCCAGACCGAGCCAAAACCATACGCCAGACCAGAGCAAGGACGCTGAATCGTTACGATCATTCCTACATTCCCGGTCGCCGGCATCAGTTGCACCAGATGATTCACGCGCGCACTCGATACCCATACGGCATCCTTCGCCATTACCGACCAATCCGGCGACCCCTCGACCGGGTACACCGCCTGCTTCGCCAACTCGCTCAGCGGTCGTACTACCCCCGACACCGACACCCCCGCTCGAACCACCGTCTTGACCGGGGCCACATTCGACGGTTGCTGTGCGACCACCAAGTGGCTGCCAAACGCAAAAATGGCTACTAAGTCCATCAGGATCGTTACTCGAAACCGCTTACGCATGAATAGATCGCTCCTCAACATGCCGAACCTACACTGCCGGTAAAGAACCGATGGGTTACGTTCTGGGCTGACCGAACAGGAATGACTTTGGGTAACTCCTACTAGAACAAATAATGCCGGACTACTCGCGCCGTATTCAAATCTCCTATACGGGTTATAGGCAAAGTGACTGGCATAGATATTTGCTATGGTCGCAATCGAGTTGCCGCATAACGCGCTCCCTGGCTTTCTTTCTCGATCTAAACTCAGTATCACTCGCGACCATACGTTATCGATCCTCCAACGAAAGACCCTACCGTTCCAACGTCAGGAGCCAATGAAAGCGACGAACGTACGCTTCTTAAGTCTTATCGGTAGCCTCCTGCTCCTGCAGGGATTCGCCGTAACCGCGAACGCCCACGCTGACGTGCCAACATTCACCGTTGGTTGGTCCGTCTATGCAGGTTGGAATCCCTACTTCTACATGCAGAAATCCGGAATACTAAAGAAGTGGGCCGACAAATATGCCATCGCCATCAAGGTGCAGCGCTTCGATTACGCCGCCTCGCTGGATTCCTTCGTCGCGAAAAATATCGATGCCTGCACCATGACCAATATGGAAGCGCTCGACATGCCCGCCGCCGCCGGTGTCGACTCCACTGCCATCATCATCGGCGACTACTCCAACGGCAACGATGCCATTCTGGTGCGCAACGGTCTCACCTTCGATAAACTTCCCGGCCAGCGCATCATGCTCGTCCAGAAGACCGTATCGGAATATCTCCTCGAGCGCGGAATGGTACTCAACGGCCAACAGGCACAGCTCTCCAAACTCCGCCTCATCAACACGTCCGATTCCGACATCGTCCCGGCCTTCCTCAACAACACGTCGAATCCCGTTGTCGTTACCTGGAAACCGCTCGTCTCCCAGATCCTCGCCGACAAGAGCATTCACTCCATCTTCGACTCTTCCAAAATCCCCGCTGAGATCCTCGACCTGCTCGTCGTGCGCACCGAAGTTCTCAACCGCCCCGACGGCTCCGGCGTCAAGTTTGCCAAGGCCATCAGCGGCGCCTGGTACGAAACCGTCCAGCAGCTCGCGGCCGGCCAGCCCCAGGCCCTCAAGTACAGTGCCGCAGCCTCTGGCGACTCCGTAGACTCCTACAAGGAGCAACTCAAAACCACCGCACTCTTCGCCACTCCCAAGTCCGCATCCGAATTCGCCACCGGCCCAGCCATCAAGCAAAAGATGGATCTCGTCCGCCAGTTTTGCTACGCGCATGGACTTCTGGGGCAGGGCATCAAGTCAGTAGACGACGTCGCCATCACCTATCCCGACGGTTCGATCCAGGGCCGCAAAGATCGCGTCCGCCTGCGCTTCAACGCCACCTACATGCAGGCTGCACAACAGGGGAAGCTATAGACGCTATGGCTAACTTCTCACCATTCGATATTCAGGCCAGGCCCAACCGGCTCCTCAGCCAGTCCCTTTCGGTGTTGCTGTTTGTCATCTGCATCGGCTTGTACATGCAGACGTCCATCAGTCGTCATCGCGAAAATAGCGAAGACCGTGTCGTCCCCAACGCACGTCAACTCGCCGCAGGAATCCACGCCTCTGTCTTCGAGCCAGCCGAAGAAGACGACTACATCCCCGCAGACAACGCCTCCCGGTGGGAGCGTCTCCACCACTCGATGATCTGGAAAGACACCGTCTCCAGCGGACGCCGCTTCTTCATCAGCCTGCTGCTGCTTATCCCGGCCATTCTCCTCGCACTACACATCGGTCTCTTCCCCTGGTTTGGCGCGGGCTTTCTGCGCTTCGTCCTTTTCTTCGACAAGATCGTCGCGCTCTCGCTCCTGCCTATCCTCTTCATCGTCTTCGGCATCGACGAGTGGTCCAAGATCGCTCTCATCGTCATCGGCGTTGCGCCCACCATCATCCTCGATGTCAGCCAGATGGTCCGTGCCGTCCCGCAGGAGCAGATCGTCAAAGCCTTCACCCTTGATGCCAACAACTTCGACGTAGCTTATCGCGTCGTCTTTCGTCAGGTCATGCCACAGGTCATCAACAGTCTGCGGCTCAATCTCAAGCCCATGATGCTCTTCCTCTTCGCCGGCGAGATGATCGCCGCGTCCGACGGTCTCGCCTACCGTATCGCCATCATGCGCCGCCACATGGGTATGGATGTCATCCTGCCGTACGTCTTGTGGGTAGCTTTCCTGCTGTTCCTCATCGACCTTTCGCTACGGGTACTCAATAGGAGGATGCATCCATGGTTTCAATCCTGAGCGCACCTCAAGCACGCCCGCACGCAGCAGCCTCTTCGTCAGAGTCACCCAGCCCCACGGCCGTCCAGATTCAGAATGTCTCCGTCTCCTATCCCATCGGTAAAAAAGCCCGCAGAACCATCCTCGAAGACATCAGCATCGATATCCAACAAGGGGAGTTCGTTGTGCTCCTCGGAGAAACCGGCTGCGGCAAAAGCACGCTGCTCCGCATGATCCTTGGTCAGGAGCATCCAACCCAGGGCCACATCGCCGTCTCCGGCAGCGCGGTCCAGCGTGTCGACTCCCGTTGCGGCTACGTACCTCAGAAGTACTCGCTCTTCCCCGATCGCACCGTCCTCGAAAATCTTGCCATGGGCCCCGAGACCTCCCACTATCACATCCTCGGACGGCTCAAGCCCAGCTTCCGCACCTTCCGCAAACAAGTCCACGCCGAGGCGCTCAACCAACTGCGCCACATGGGCTTGCAACAGTCCGACGCAGGCAAGTATCCCCATCAGCTCTCTGGCGGCATGCAGCAGCGCGTCGCCATCGCTCAGGCCCTGATGATGAAATCCCGCGTCCTGCTTATGGATGAGGCCTTCAGCGCACTTGATCCCGCCACCCGCAGCAGCCTGCAGCGACTCCTGCGCACCGTCTGGAGCGAGACCAGGCCGACCGTCGTCTTCGTCACCCACAACACCGCCGAGGCGCTCTATCTCGGCACGCGCCTCATCGTACTGGCCCGCTCCAGTCACGCCGATCACTGTGGCTCACGCGTCGCCCTCGACATGCAGCTACCTGCCTCCGGCATGAGCCTGCGCAACAACGGCCAGGAGTTCCTCGATCTCGTCGACCACATAGAACAGTTCTCGCGCGGCGACCACCTCACCACGCCCTCGCCCGACGGAGAGATACGATGAAATATCCCCGGATACTTGGTGCCTGCACCCTCATCATCTTGGCTGCTATCGCTGGAAACATCGCCTCAGTGCGCGGTCAGGAAGCCAAAGCCTCCGCAGCCACACCCGACGACATCCAGTTCTTCAACGACAAAGTCCGTCCCGTCCTCGCGCAAAACTGCTACAAATGCCACACCTCCGAGGTCATGGGCGGTCTCCGCCTCGACTCCCACGCCGCCATTCTGCAGGGTGGCGACTCGGGCCCGGCCATCATCCCCAAAGACCCCGAAAACAGCCTGCTCATCCAGGCCGTCCGCCAGACCGGCGACCTCAAGATGCCGCCCAAGGGAGTCAAGCTCAACGAGAGCGATATAGCCAACCTCGTGGAATGGGTCCGTCGCGGAGGCGTCTGGGATAGCACCGAATCTGCCCGTCCAGTCGTAGCCACCCTCACCGCCGCACAAGCCAAAGGCTCAGCAGGCGATGAGTTCTTCGAGAATAAAATCCGTCCCATCTTCGCCACGCAGTGCAGCAGTTGCCACATCGAACGTTCCTCCGGTGGCCTCAGCCTTACCTCGCGCGATAACCTGCTCAAGGGCGGCTCGAGCGGTCCCGCAATCGTCCCCGGCGACTCGGAAAAGAGTCTCCTCCTCCAGGCCGTCCATCAAACTGGCTCACTAAAAATGCCCAAGGGTGGCAAGCTCTCCGCCGATCAGGTGCAGGCACTCACCGACTGGGTCAGGATGGGCGCACCCTGGCCCCAGAGCAGCGCACCCATCCGCGCACAGGGCAAGCAGATCACCGCCGACATGCGCAAATTCTGGTCCTTCCAGCCACTGCAACAACCCGTCATTCCGCCGATCAAGGACGCAGCCCTCGCAAGCTGGCCCAAGTCCGACATCGACCGCCTCGTTCTTGCGAGGCTGGAGCAGAAGGGCCTCAAGCCCGCGCCCCAGGCGGACAAACGCACCCTCATCCGCCGAGCTACCCTCGACCTCACCGGCCTTCCTCCCACGCCCGAAGAGATCGACGCCTTCGAGCGTGACTCCTCGCGCGACGCCTACGCCAAGGTCATCGATCGCCTCCTCGCCTCGCCCCGTTACGGCGAGCGCTGGGGCCGCCACTGGCTCGACGTAGCCCGCTACGGCGATGACGATATCCGCGGCCTCGATCCTCGTGGCCGTGGCTACATGCCACTCGATGGCGCGTGGGTCTACCGCGACTGGGTCATTAACGCCATTAACACCGACCTGCCCTACGACAAGTTCGTCAAGATGCAACTCGCCGGCGACCTCATGTCCAAACATCCTACCGCTGAGGATCTCAAGGCCACCGGCTTCCTCGGTGGAGCCCCCTGGATCTGGGATCAGGCCGAACCCGTGCAAGGACGCGCCGATGAGCGCAACGAGCGTATCGATGCCGTCACCCGCGGCTTCCTCGGACTCACCGTAGCTTGCGCCCGTTGCCACGACCACAAGTACGACCCCATCCTCGCTCGCGACTACTACTCCCTCGGCGGCATCTTCGCCAGCTCCACCTACAAGGAGTACAACTTCGTCCCCGATGCTGAAGTGGACTTCTGGCGGCAGACCTTCAAAAAAGCCAACGACCTCGACGAGGCCGCGCAGGACTATACCAGGATCGCCAGCGAGCAACTCGCCCAGGCCCTTGCCTCTCAGGCCTCCACCTACATGGTCGCTGCATGGAAGGTCAGTGGCAAGCCAAAGATGAAGGTCGAAGACGCCGCCGACGCCGCCCACCTCGACCCGGACCTTCTCGATCGCTGGGTCAAAATCCTTGCCAAGCAGCCGCTCTACTACCCCGATCTCATCGACTGGCAGCGCATGGTCGCTCAGGGTGGCACCGAAGATCAGGCCAAGTATCTCGCTGATGTCTTCCAGCAACGCATCATCGATCTCGAGATTGAGAACAAGGCGATCGAAGACGAGAACGACAAGATCAAAGCCAAGGCCGGCGTCCCCACGGAACGAGAAAAAGACGTCAAGCCCAGCGACTTCGACACCTACGATCAGTTCTGCCCCGGCTGCACCCTGG
>DAICZO010000374.1 GCA_027311125.1 Acidobacteriaceae bacterium | reverse complement strand
GCCAATGCGTTGCTCGCCCAAGCGGAAGCGCACCGCGCTTTGTCTGCCTCACTTTCCTTTTAAGCTCGAAAGCAGTTAGCGGACGTTGCCCATTGTCTGCAGCTGGCCGTTTACTGCCGAATATAATGCAGTCTGCTAAAGTTATGAGGCTTGTTATTTTAAGGCTATCTGGTTAGGGGAATACCTCAGAGTGGCAGTCAGAATCTCGGCGAGGCTGTGTAGAAACGCTCGTGAACGAGGCCGGCAAGTCGGGTAAAAAAGGGACAACGTTTTGCAGATTTGCTTGGTGCCGGACGAATTAGATCAGAAATTTGCGGGATAAGGCCCTCTCAGGCCTGCATTGCCGCCATCAGTCCGTCGGTTCCCATGATCTTTATCACCCGCTTTAGGTTATAGACGAGTACGTGCAAGCTCATTTCCGTTCTGACACGTTCCAGTGACCTAGTGAGGAAATGCGTCGCCCCCATCCAGTCCTTGATCGTGCCAAAGGGATGCTCTACCGTCTGCCGACGAATGCGCATGACCTCAGGGTGCCTGTCGATCCGCTGCTGCATCGCCTCCAAGCTGGCCTCATGTACATACCGGCTGACGCGGCGGTAATCGCTGGGTGTACATTTCTCCTTGATCGCGCAGCGTGGGCAATCAGAACTCCAGTATCGGTTGATGAGGTGACCATCCTCGACACGGGCGAAGCGCCATATCAGGCGACTTCCCGCAGGACAGCGATATTCTCCAGTAGCGTGGTCGAAGACGAAATCTTCTTTGTCGAAGCGTCCTTCCGATCGGGCACTGGACGTCATCGGCTTGGAAACGACCGGAGTGATCCCGGCAGCCTCGCAAGCCACAATCTCATCGCCGTTGTAGTAGCCACGATCTGCGATTGCCACAAGTTCCTGCGTTCCCATTGCCTCTTTGGCTTGTATCGCCATGCGGGATAACTGACGACGGTCAATTCCAGTGTTGGTGACCTCGTGGGCCACAATCAAATGATGCCCTGGCTCGACCGCTGTCTGGACGTTGTAGCCGACCAGGCCGCGACTGTTGCTGGTCGCCATGGCCCGAGCATCGGGGTCAGTCAAGGAAACCTGGCCAGCTGGCGCAGCTTCAAGCTGCCCCTGAATCTCCTTCAAGCGCGTCATCTTGGATTTCAGGGTGGCAATCTTCTCCTTCAGGCGGGTCGTTCGAGCTTCCGCGATATCTGGCTGCTGTCGATCCGCAGTATCCATCGCCTTTAGATAGCGTTCAACGCACTCGTCTATTTGCCGCATCCTCTTTTCCAGCTTGGCGCGGGTGAAGTTCTGGTCATGCGCATTGACCGCCTTGAACTTGCTGCCGTCAATAGCCACAACCGCATTCGTAAAGAGGTTCAGTTGGCGACACAACTCGACGAACTGACCGCAGACATTGCGGATTGCTGTACCGTTGTCGCGTCGGAAGTCCGCGATGGTTTTGAAGTCCGGCGCCAGCCGCTCCGTGAGCCACATGAGCTCGACGTTGCGTTGGGTTTCCCGTTCCAGGCGCCGGCTGGATTGAATACGGTTGAGATATCCGTAAATGTAGATCTTCAGCAGAACAGATGGATGGTAGCTCGGACGTCCTGTCGTCGCTGGTGCCACGCCAGCGAAACCTAGATCGGCTAGATTCAAGTTCCCGACAAAGGCATCGACAACACGAACTGGGTTGTCCTCACAGATATAGTCATCCAGGCATTCCGGCAACAGCGTACCTTGCTCCCTGCTGCGCCCCTCTATGAATCGTTTCATGTCGCCCCCCGATCAACATGCTCTTTGCATAGATCGATGCCGGCATCCAAAGTTCCCGTTTTCACACAGTCTCCGGCCTTAACGGACAGTGGCGTTTTGCCACGAATTAGTCAGCAATACTTTGATTACCGGACGTAGATCAGAAAATTAACGATCCGTCAGCTTCACAATTTGACGAACGTGTACTTCGTGCCAAAACCAACCCTCCAAACATTCTGAAAGCAGGCCCATCATCTCCCCTAAT
>DAICZO010000371.1 GCA_027311125.1 Acidobacteriaceae bacterium | reverse complement strand
TGTCGACGAGGTGCTGACCGATGAACCAGGACTGGAGTTCGTTGGGGCGGAGGACATCGGAGACGACGAGGTCGTTGGTGCCCTGGTCGTTGACATCGTCGGCTGCTTTGGAGAGATCGAGACAGCCGGCGATGATGATGCTGTGGGCGTGTAGGAGACGGGAGATCTGTACGGGGACCTCTTCCCTGCCCCTGGGTGGAGCGGGAATGCGGGTGAGTTGGGCGACGTCGCCGCCCATGGCGATGGTGACTCCGCCGAGGAGTTGGACGCGTTCGGCGATGGTGTCGACGATGTCGGCCTGCTCGCCGTAGTGTTTATCGAAGAGCAGATGGAGCTGGTAGAAGGTGGGGCCGGAGACCTGCCAGTGGTGCTTCTTGTACATGTCGCGGAGGTTGATGGAGTCGGCGAGGAGCTGATTGAGACGGCTGACCATATCGGCGCGGAGTTTTGCGGAGAGAGGGTGAGGCATGTCGGCGATTACGGTGCCGTACTTCTGGATCTCTTTGGCGTGTGCGTGCCAGTGGGGGGCGACTGCGGAGTCTGCCTTGTGGAGCTTGGTGGATGCTGCTGCCATGATTCACCTCTTGGATTTTGCTTGCTAGAGGTGGGATGCCGCGGGCCGGGGCTTGGTTTCCCCTGCTACCGCGGCTTGGAGGTGAATGCTATTTGACGGCGACTTCGGGGGTGACCGAGAAGCCGGGGCGAAGGGCGAGGTCTTTGTCTTCGTCCTTGAGGTCGGAGAAGTCGATGCGTACGGGAATGCGCTGGACTACCTTGACGTAGTTACCGGTGGCGTTCTCGGGTGGGAAGAGGGAGAGGCGTGAGCCGGTGGCTCCGCCGATCTGGGTGACGTGGCCTTTGAACTTGCGTCCGCCGAGTGCGTCGACCTTGAGGGTGACTTCCTGGCCGGGGTGCATGTTTTCGAGCTGGGTCTCCTTGAAGTTGGCGGTGACCCAGAGATCGGTGAGGGGGACGATGGTGAGGAGATCCTGTCCGATGCCGAGGTTGGAGCCTACCTGGACGTTTTTCTTGTTGACGATGCCGGTGGCTGGAGCGGTGATTTTGGTGTAGCTGAGGTTGAGCTGGGCCTGGTCGACGCGGGCCTGAGCCTGCTTGACGTTGGCGAGGGCGGCGTTGGCGGCGGCCTGCTGGGCCTGGACCTGAGCGGGACCGTTTTTCGCGGCTTCGGCGGCCTGGAAGCGGGACTGGGAGAGCTTCTGCTGGGCCTGACGGATGGACTCCTGCGCGGAGAGGACCTGGGCCTCAGCTTCGAGGACGGCGGCCTTGCTGGCGGTGGCCTGAGCTACGGCTGCGTCAAACTGCTGTTTGGAGATGACATCCTTCTGGACGAGCGGGGTGTAGCGGTCGACGTCGAGCTGAGCCTTGATGGCGTTGGCCTTGGCCTGATCGACGCGGGCCTGGGCTACCTCGACCTGTTTGTGGGCCTGGGCGAGACCCGCGCTGGCGCCCTGCACGTCGGAGTTGGAGGTGCTGAGGTTAGTGCTGCTGCTGACGGTGGTGATGGGCACGTTGACGGTGGCCTGAACGTAGGCGGCCTGGGCCTGCGCGAGGTTGGCCTGGGCTTGCTCGAGCGCGACCTGATAGTCCTTGGGGTCGATCTCTGCGAGGACGTCGCCGGCGTTGACCTTCTGGTTGTCGTCTACGTTGACCTTGATGACCTGTCCGGTGACGCGGGCGCTGACCTGGTAGAGATTGCCATCGACCTGAGCGTCGTCGGTCTCTTCGTAGAAGGTGGAGTGCCAGTAGAAGAGTCCGGCGACGACGGCGAGGAAGAGGACGACCGCGATGACGATGAACTTGCGACCGGACTTCTTCTCCGGCTCATCGGCCTGCAGGTCTGCGGGTGCTGGTGGCTGGGTGGCCGTCTGTGCGGCTTTTTGATCCTGGTTTAACTCAGCTGATTCTGGCACGGTTACTTTCCTCCGAGGAAATCTTTGTAGTTGGTCTGGGCGACGCCGAGGGCACGCGCCAGGGAGAGCTTGGCGATGTTGTGCTGGTAGAGAGCGCCGATGTACTGATCGTTGGCCATTTCGGTCTGGGTCTGGGCCTGGGAGACGGGCAGGTTGTCCGAGACGCCAGCATGGAAGCGCTGCTGGGCTTCGTTGAGAGCTTCGTTGGCTAGTTCGAGATTAGAGTGGGTGGCCTCGACGAGTTTGGCTGCGGCCTGAATGTCGAGGAGGCTATCGCGGACGTCAGCGTTGACCTGCTGGAGCTGGTCGGAGAGACGGGCCTGCGCCTGGGCGTACTGGGACTGGGCGACGGCCTCCTGACCGCGGGTTTTGGCGATCTGAAGGATGGGAACTTTGACCTCTCCGGTGGCGGAGTAGGTGCTGTGGGAGTGGCCGGGGGTGGTGCCCTGATCGCCGAAGTCTCCGCTAAAACTGGCCACGGGAAGCTGGGAGGCGAACGCAGATTTTTTCTCAGCCTGAGCGGCTTTGAGTTGCTCGGCGGCGGCCTGGAGGTCTTTGCGGTTCTTGATGGCCTGGGCGACGGCGGTGTCGGGATCGAGTTGAGCGAGTTGGTTGAAGGGGGCCTGATCGGTGAGGCGGAAGGCCTGATCGAGGGGGAGACCGATGGTGCGGGCGAGAGCCAGCTTGTCTTTTTCGAACTGGTTTTTGGTTGAGATGAGGTTCTGCTGCTCGTTCTGGT
>DAICZO010000355.1 GCA_027311125.1 Acidobacteriaceae bacterium | reverse complement strand
ATTATACGTTTGGTGCGCCATGGAGATTGGATTGCGGCTGATGGTGTTTTGATGCAGTAGGGGTGCGCAGGGGTAAAGTAGTGGCATGGTGCAGGTAGACTACAAGCTGATTTTGATCACGCTGCTGGTGGAACTGGGCGTGGCGGCGGCAGTGTCTAGCTCGCTGGCGCGGTCGAATACGTTCAAGCGGCTGCTGCTGGCTCCGCGGCGGACGGTGCGGGAGACGGTGGGTTTGGTGGCGATGATCTGCGTGCCGCTGACGCTGGGCGTGTGGGTGCGGGTGATGGTGCCGAATTTTCTGGCGGCGGATATATCTTTGGCAACGACGATTCTGCTGGGAGTGCTGGTGGGACCGCTGGCTGCGATGGCGGGTGGAACTGCTTTGGCGGTTCCTGCGGTGCTGCACCATGAGTATCTGGCGTTGCCCGTGAACTTGTTAGCGGCGGGTGTGGCGGGGGTGTATCGGCGATTTGTGGATGCGGAGGATGTGTGGTCGTTCTCGCCGATGATCGATTTGAGTATCTACCACTGGGTGACGCGGAACCTGCGGCGGCCGCAGTTGGACCGGCAGATTCTGCTGCTGGTGCTGATTACGATGATGGAGTTTGGAGCGAGCCTGCTGGCGTGGGTTTATCCGCGGCGGTACTTTGGGTTGCACTCGAGTAGTTGGGCGGTGGAGATGACGATCTGCGCGACGGCTCCCGTGGTGGTGGGTATTCCGCTGAAGATCTGGAACGCGATTCGAATCGAACAGAAGTTGGAGGAGCAGGCGCGGCTGTTGTTGGAGGCTCGGCTGGATGCGCTGCAGCGGCAGATCAATCCGCATTTTCTGTTCAATACGCTGAACTCGATTACGTCGCTGGTGCGGTCGCAGCCGGAGTTGGCGCGGGAGATGATTCTGAAGCTGGCGAATATTCTGCGTGTGTTGCTGAAGGATCGCGAGGCGTTTGTGCCGTTCCGGGAGGAGTTGGCATTTACGGATGACTATCTGGCGATTGAGGTGGTGCGTTTTGGGGACAAGCTGCGGGTGGTGAAGGAGATTGCCGAAGAGACGCTGCAGGTGGTGGTGCCGGGAATGCTGCTGCAGCCGCTGCTGGAGAACAGCATCAAGCATGGGCTGGAGCCGCGGATTGGAGGCGGGACGGTGACGCTGCGGAGCCGGATTACGGAGCAGGGGGAGCTGGTGGTGGAGGTGGAAGACGATGGTGTGGGGATGGCTCCAGAGGTAGAGGGTGCTTCTCCGGTGAGTGGGTTGGTGCGGCCGGGTGCGGGGATCGGGATGCGGAACGTGCGGGAGCGGATGGCGGTGCTGTACGGGAGTACGGCGTCGGTGGAGATTGTGAGTCGTCCTGGGCGGGGGACGAAGGTGACGCTGCGGATGCCGATTGTGGAGTCAGCCGCAGAGAGCTGGGCGCAGGCAGGCCGGGACGCGCTGGGGGCAGCGAGTCATCTGGTGGATGATGCGGTGCGGGCGATGACGCGCTCGTAGTAGTCCTCGTAGAGGGGGATGATGCGGGAGGCGCAGAAGCGGTCCTGTGCGGTTTTGCGAGCGGCGCGTGACATGGTCTGGAGGCGGGCCTGGTCGAGGAGGAGATCGATGGCTGCGGTGGCCATGGACTCAACGTCGCCGACGGGGAAGAGGAGACCATTGACCTGGTCGGGGGAGCCCTGGTCCTGAATGAGCTCGGGTACACCGCCGACGCGGGTGGAGATGGTGGGGACACCGCAGGCCATGGCTTCGAGTGCGGCGAGGCCGAAGGATTCCATCTCGCTGGGGAGGAGCATGAGGTCAGCGAGGGGGAGGAGTTCGTTGACGTTATCCTGTTTGCCGAGGAAGTGGATGCGGTCTTGAACGCCGTGGGTGATGGCGAGGTGTTCGGCGATGGAGCGGTCGGGGCCGTCGCCGATGAGCATGAGGCGAGCAGGCATGGCGTGAGCGACACGGGCGAAGATTTCGATTACGTCGGTGATGCGCTTGACGGGGCGGAAGTTGGAGAGGTGGACGAGCAGGCGCTCG
>DAICZO010000352.1 GCA_027311125.1 Acidobacteriaceae bacterium | reverse complement strand
AGCCCCGATGCTGATGGACGCGACGAGGATGGTGGTGACATTGCCGCCCAAGGGATAGTCGAGAAAGTGATCGCGGAGCGTGCGGTAGGGCAGCAAGGGTATGAGGAAGAAGAAGGTTAGCCGCGATCGTCCACCCAGGGCGAGAAGGCACATGACCCAGCAACCCAGGTAAGCGACCAGCGGAATGTAATGACCGATTCCTGTTCCCACGTTGATGACTCCGACCTACGAGTGTTGCAGGTGACGAATTACGGGCTACTGAATCCAGACGCGTTTGCGGCCCATGACGAAATTGTAGAATGCGATGGCGGCGGCGGTGTTGAGCATCACTAAGGTGTTGGCGATGGCGATGAGTTTGAAGCGAGTGAGTGACGGCCGCAGGGTACCGAAAACGGCAAGGAGATAGAAGATGATCTGCAGGAGGAAGACCGTCTTGTAGAAGATGCCACCGGCCAGCGCGGAGGCCACGAGCATGAGGATAAGCAGGGCGGGTACGAGCAGGCGGAGGAGTTTGTGGCTGACGAAGCGGAAGAGCAGCGGATTGGCTGGGGTGAGTAGCCAGGGGGCTAGTCGGAGCAGTTGGTAGTTGCCGGTGAGGGTTCTGACTTTGCGGGAAAACTCTTTACCTTTTTCGCTGAATAGCTGGTCGCGGGCGATGGCTGCGGGATGAAAGACGACGCGATGGCCGGTGCGTGCGACGTACATGGGAACGAAGAGATCGTCGAGGATGGTACTGGGCGGGATAGGGGTGTAAAGCTCCCTGCGGATGGCGTAGATGGCACCGGTGACACCGACGACGGAGCCGGAGGCGGACTCCAGCTTGCGGACAATTTTTTCGATCTTCCAGTAGATTCCCAACGCCGTGCTGGCGACGTTGCCTGTGGCGTCAGCGAGGAGGAGTTCCCCGCTGACGGCACCGATGGACGGATCGGCAAAACAGCTAACAAGTTCTGCGACTGCGTTCGAGTCGACGGATTGACGTGCGTCGAGGAAGACGAGAATGCTGCCGGTGGATGCAGCGACGGCGGCGTTGAGAGCCGACGCCTTGCCTTGGGACTGGTCGAGCAGGACTGGAAGGATAAAGGGTTGGTTTTGGCGGAGGAGGTCGGGTGTGCTGTCGGTTGAACCGTCGGAGGCGATGACGACTTGAAGGTTGTCGGAAGGATAGTTGAGAGTGCGGAGGTTCTGGATTTTTGCAGCGAGATTAGCTTGTTCGTTGCGAGCCGCGATGATGATAGAAACTGTTGGTGTGGCCGCGTGGGTCGCAAACGGACGGGGGCTGAGACGCACATAGAGTGCGAGCCAGAGGGCGTATCCGAAGTAGGCGTAAGCGACGAGGGCCAGGCAGAGCCAGAAGGTCAGGACCATAGGCTACTCATCGACCTGCGAATAGTGGCAATTGTTGTTGCTCATGATGAGAGTTGCTAGTAGTGAGATGCAGGGATAGGACACTTGGTAGTGCGAGTCGAGGTGGATGTCCATCGATAACTCCCTGTCTGAGAAGTTGTGGTGCGGCGATACGCTGTTGCATTCGACCTCAGGCTGATACTGGTGAGGACAGACTCCATGCTGCCGTGATTGCCTGGATAGCACTCGGCGGCCGCAATCGTTATGAGACTATTATGCCTGTTACGGGCGGGGATGTACGTGGCACCAAGGTGGTAGCTCAGCAGGGCTGGGTGTCGTTGGGCGTGCGATACACTGACAGCGACCTGAGTAATGGCATCCTAACCGTAGAGTACCGATACGCCACCTTATGCTGTTGTGGCTTGAAGCGTTGATTTGCGCGTGATTGCGCTCACCGGAGCCATGACAGTGAAACAGAAACGACGTTCCGTATGACGATGATGGAGACCTAACTTTGCAGTTGCGCGTAAGGCATATTGCACGAAATGTGATGTCAAATTGGCTGGCGACCATAGCGAATATGGCGGTGGGATTTTTCCTCGCACCGTTCATCGTTCATCGCCTTGGCAATGTTGGCTATGGCGTGTGGGTGCTGGCTATATCGGCCGTCAATTACCTGGGGCTGCTTGACCTTGGGATGCGCAGTTCTGTGCTTCGTTTTGTCTCTAAGGGGCACACAAAGGGCGACCATACAGGGGCGTCGGAAGCGATTTCGGCTGCGCTTTGGGTGAGGCTCCAGATAAGCGCGCTGGTCCTGATTTTGAGTGGACTGCTGGCGCTTGTCTTCGATCGAATCTTTCATATTCCACCCTCGCTGGCCAGCGATGCCCGTCATGCTGTGCTGATCATCGGGCTGACTACAGCAGTCACGATGTCGCTGGGGGTATTTGGTGGTGTATTGTCGGCGCTGAATCGCTATGACCTGAATAGTGTTGTAAGCGTGTTGCAACTGGCATTTCGTGTTACTGGGGTTGTATTGGTATTGCGATCAGGCCATGGCATTGTCGCGATCGCGCTGTGCGAGTTCCTGGCTGCTGTAGCTGGCAATCTGGCGTTGTATGTGATTGCACGTAAGATCTATCCGCAGTTACAGATTTACCTGGCCAAACCCAAACGCGAGGTACTTCGCGAGCTATGGTCTTATAGCTTTTATGCTTTTCTGATCACTGTTGCCGTGCAACTGGTATACCAGACGGATAACCTCGTAGTCGGTGCTTTTGTCTCAGCCTCCGCAGTGACTTATTACTCTATTGGGAACTCGTTGTGTCGGTATACAGACCAGTTGGTTGGTGCAATGACACTTACATTTGTTCCTGCCGCAAGTAACTTTGAAGCTGCGGGGGATACGGCCAAGCTGCAAGGGCTCTATCGCAACGGCACACGTGCGATGATGACGATCTCGCTACCGATTCTGGTGACACTGATGACTCGTGGCCGGGCGTTCATCGGGCTTTGGATGGGGCCACAGTATGTGCAGCAATCGGGAACGGTCCTCATCATCCTCGCAACTGCGCTCTTCTTTTCGCTATCGAACAATACAGCCAGTGCAATTGCCTTTGGAACTGAGAAGCACAAGATAACAGCGAAGTGGTCTGTAGTTGAAGCTGTGCTGAATTTGACGTTAAGCATTGCGCTTGCACACTGGTTTGGGCTCTATGGGGTCGCTTTGGGTACATTGCTCCCCAGCTTGTTTGTGCAGGTAATTCTATGGCCATTTTTTCTGGCGAAGGCTGTGGGCATCGGAGGCCCGGATGTAGTGTGGGGTGCGTGGGCGCCCATGTTTATGGCTGCGATCCCATTCGCAATTGTTTCTTATGGAATGAATCAGTATTTCCCTGCTCACTCGATGATTGTGTTCTTCTTGCAAACACTCGCCATCGTGCCAGTGTTTCTCTTAACTGTGGCAGTGATCTTTCGAAGGTACGTGCTGAGCCAGATTTTGCCGCGTGTGCAGTCGTACTTTGCTGCAAATGCTGGATGAGAGTGCGAGTAAACCAGAAAAGAAACGGGAGTGCACCGCAGTGTCTGAGATGAGACTTAATGGAAACGACGACCGGGGGTTGACGATTGCACACGTGATGCCATGGAGTGGAATCGGCGGCGTGGAGATTGCAACATTACGGATGACTGCAGCGACGAATGGCCGCTTTCGCAACGTGGCTTTTTGCCTGGCGGATGCGCACGATCTCCGAGACAGATTCGAGCAGTCTGGAGTTGAAACAGTGGTATACGAGCCACCGACACCGAGCGTGCGGCATGGGCGAGACTATTACCGTCAGTCGAAGAAGTTGGCACAGCAACTGCTTGCCAGCGGTGCAGATATCGTGCATTTTTCCGATGAAAAGGCCGCGCACCATACGAGCCTTGCAGCTTTGCTGGCCCGCAAACGGATGATCTGTCATTTGCGGGTGAGTTACCCGTCGCTCAGTTGGAGGCAACGACTGTGCCTGCTGCCGGTCGCCAGTTTCATCTTTGTTTCAGATGAGGCGCGTCGAAGTTTTGACATGGAGTTGCGCGACGACAAGGTACGGGTGATCTATGATGCGGTTGCTGTTCCGGAGCAGGATCAGGGTGAGACAGCCGCTCGTGCGCGACGGGAGTTGGGTATCAGTGAAGACACTCCCGTGATCGGAACCGTGGCACGGGTTTCGGCGCAGAAGGATTACTTTACACTTGCCGACGCTGCAGTTGTGGTGCTGCGAGAGCATCCAGAAGCACTATTTCTCGTGGTCGGAGACAACTCGAGGGTGGATTTGAACCTCCGACACTATGGAGAGGTATCCGCCCGGCTGAAGGCCTTGGGAATAGAAGACAGGTTTATGTTTACAGGACATCGGGAGAACGTTCCTGAGCTGATTGCGGCCATGGACTTCTGTGTTCTATCTACCCATCGTGAAGGATTTCCGCTGAGTATCCTTGAGTCGATGGCACTGGGAAAGCCAGTCATCGCAACCAATGTTGGAGGGATACCTGAGATAGTCATCGATGGAGTTACTGGATATTTACATACTCATCAAGACAGCAAAGGGCTGGCAACTGCTATTCTTCGGCTACTTGCTGATCGTAGTACTACACGTGAGTTAGGCCTGAGCGCCAAGCAATACGTACGCACGCACTTTAGTAGTGAACAATATCTTCGGGAGATCACGCGAGCCTACCTCGATGTTGTGAACAACTAATGCTGGCGGCTGAGCCTGACCAGTCCGAGCAAGCATTTACAACGTTGGATACATAAGTGAAACGGAATTTTTTCGATGAATTCGTCAGATACAGATTTGAACGTTAATCCTGACCTACTTGTCAGTGTTGCTATCACCTCTTATAACCATGCTGCTCTGTTGCCTAAAGCAATTGAAAGCGTTTTGCAGCAGCACACTGACTTTCCGTTTGAGATTGTGATTGGGGATGATTGCTCCAAGGATGATACAGTTGCCATTGCCCGTGAGTACCAGGCTAAGTATCCGCATCTTATTCGTATCGTGGCACGGGCGGAGAACGTCGGGACCCAGCGCAACTACTATGAGTTGTTCGAACAGTGCCGAGGAAAGTACATTGCGTGGCTCGATGCGGACGATTACTGGACCGATCCGCAGAAGTTATCCCTGCAAGCAGAAATACTCGAGAAAGATGCGTCGATCACTATCTGCGGGCACTTTGTGCGCTGGGTTACGCGGGATGGCCAAGTGATGCGTCCACGCTATCCTGAGTTGGCGGGGGGAGTACACGGAACGAATGCGATATTAGAGAAGAATTTTATGCCGTCGCCGTGAGCCATGTTTCGAAATGGCCTGCAACATAAGCTGCCAAAGTGGTACTTTGAGGTGCCACCTCTGACGGACTGGCC
>DAICZO010000343.1 GCA_027311125.1 Acidobacteriaceae bacterium | reverse complement strand
GTCGGCGATGATGTCGAAGTCTTTGAAGATTTCGAGGGCGTTGGCGCTGGTGAGCATGGTGTTGAACTTGACGACGTTCAGGTTGGGGTTCAGGCCGTGGAGCATCAGTTCGGCGGAGTCAACCTTGAGCATGCCGACGGTATTGGTGGAGTGGATGATCTGGCGCTGCAGGTTGCTCTTGTCGACGGTGTCGAAGTCAACCAGGCCGAGGGTGCCTACACCGGCGGCGGCGAGATAAAGCGCGAGCGGGGCTCCGAGGCCACCGGTGCCGACGCAGAGGACGCGAGCGGCTTTGAGTTTCTGCTGACCTTCCATGCCGACTTCAGGCAGGATCAGGTGGCGGGAGTAGCGGGCGATCTCATCGTTGGTGAGCTTGGGGAGCGTGGAGGTGTCGGTTGCGGTAGCCATGATTCGTATCCTTTTGCTCTGAATGCGAGCGTAATTGCCTGTAGCGATAATTTGTTCCTGTTTTAGTTACAGATGGAGCCAATTATGGTTACAAACAACAACAGCCGCCGGCGATGGAGGGGATGATGGTGAGTTCATCGCTGTCCTGGGTGGGCGCGGCTTCCTTCTCCGGCAGGTAGCGGATGTCGTCTTCGTTGAGGTAGACGTTGACGAAGGAGCGGAGCTTGCCATCGGCGTTGAAGAGGTTGGCTTTCAGCTCCGGGTAGGTGGTGGTGAGCTGCACCAGCGCGCCATGGACGGTAGCGCCGGAGACAGAGACGGTCTCCAGGCCTCCGGTGTAGGTGCGCAGCGGGGTGGGGATGTGAATCTTCATGCTTGACCTTCCTGTGTCTGTGCCGTGGTGGCAGCAAGATTGATCTCGATACTTTCGTCGTGGAAGCGTTTATCTTCCTCGCTGGTGCCGAGTAGTTGAAATGAGTTGGTGAGCACGGCCTTGCCATGTTCCACGCTGGTGATGACGTAGGAGCAGCCGAGCCAGTGGGCCTCGGCGAAGTCTGTCTGGGACCACTGTGCGGGGTGGTCGGGATGGGAGTGGTAGAAGCCGACGATATCGAGCGACTGGCTGCGGGCCTGCCGCTGGATGCGGATGAGTTCTACCGGGGCGATGTGGTAACGGTTGTGAGCGGAGTCGGTGCGGGTGTTTCCGGCACGGACGATCTGCTGGACGTGGTTGCCGATGCCGGGCTCATGCTTGCCGAGCAGGACGCCGCAACACTCGTTGGGGTAGGTCTCTTCGCCGTGCGCGCGCAGGGCCTGGTAGAGATCGTAGTCGAGACGCAGCATGGTTACTCCTCCGTCCAGAAGCGTTCGCTCATATACTTGTCGGCGCCGTCGCAGAGGATGGTGGCGATGACGGCTTCGCGACCGTGTGCGGCTTCTTCTTCGGCGATCTGGAGTGCGGCGGCGGTGGCTGCGGCAGCCGAGACTCCGACGAGGAGTCCCTGCTGGCGGCCGAGGTACTTGGCCATGGCGTAGGCGCGCTCGGTGGCCATCTCGATGTTGCGATCTGCGAGGTTGGGATCGTAGATCTTCGGCACGATCGCGGTGGCCATGTGCTTGAGGCCTTCGAGGCCGTTGAAGGGCGAGTCCGGCTGCATGGAGACGCACTGGATGTTGGGGTTCAACTCCTTGAGGCGGCGGGTGGTGCCCATAAAGGTGCCGCTGGTGCCAAGGGCGGCGACGAAGTGGGTGACCTGGCCTTCGGTCTGCTCCCAGATTTCGTTGCCGGTGGTGCGGTAGTGGGCTTTCCAGTTTGCGTCGTTGGAGTACTGATCGGCGTAGAAGTAGCGGTCGGGCTCGTTGGCGGCGAGTTCGCGAGCTTTGCGGATGGCGCCGTCGGAGCCGTCGGCGGGGTTGGTCCAGATGACCTGTGCGCCGTAGGCATTCAGGTAGCGTTTGCGCTCCTGCGAGACGTTGGATGGCATACAGAGGGTGACGGGGAAGCGCATGGCGGCACCCAGCATGGCGTAGGCGATGCCGGTGTTGCCGCTGGTGGCGTCGAGCAGGCCGCGACCGTTGCCGAGCAGGCCACGCTGCATGGCGTCGGTGACGATGGAGGAGGCGGCGCGGTCTTTGACGGAGCCGCCGGGGTTGGTCCACTCGGCCTTGCCGACGATCTGGATGCCCGGCAGGTGGTCGGTGAGGCGATCGAGACGCACCAGCGGCGTGTGGCCAATGCGTTCGATGATGTTCATTCCCAGCGATTTAGCAGTTGCGATCATGTAGGTTCCGATATCGTTTGCTGCGCATTCCACAGTGCTGTTTGAAGCTGGACCGCGGATGTGCGACAGTTAATTTAGTCTAACTTATGGCAAAGATTGCACCACAACGCAGCTTCAACGACGTCCTTTCGGTTCTTGGCAGTCAACGATTCGATGTTGCACCCGCCCACGAAGGTGCAAAGCGGACGCCGAACGCATTTCAGGTACGTAAATACGGCTGTGCCGCAGAGATAGCGGCTGCGCCGGATGGATCTGTGCAACTGCTGGCGCGTCCTGGCTGGCTGCTGAATGGCGAGATTTCGCGGCTGCTGGATCGCGGCTACCAGAAGTTTCTGAAGACCTCGCATCTGGAGATTCCGGCGACGGCGGACCGGTTGCGTGCGATCCATGAGTTCACGGAAGAGCTGAACAATGCGACCGGCGCGACCAGCCTGTACAACCAGTCGCTGGGAACCACCAGCGATGTCTACGAGTATGACCGGGTCAAGGGCAGGGAATAGCAGCCGGTAACAGCGGATTGCGGCAGGCGGAAGAGCGCGTTACTTGCGCCGGTTCTGCTCGCGCTGTAGCTCGCGGTAGGCTTCGCTTTTGCCGATGCCGCGCTCTCGTGCAACCCGCTTGAGGGCGTCCATCTCCGTACTTCCAGAGGCTTGCATCAGCGTGGCTACGGCTGCGGCGATGCTGGTCTGCACCTGCTGGGTTGGGGCTTCGGCGGGGGCCGGAGCGAGCAGCAGCACCATCTCTCCGCGAATGGTGCGCGCACTGAGCGTGGTGCGTAGCTCGGCGACGGTGGCGCGGAGAAACTCTTCGTGCAGCTTGGTGAGTTCACGCGCAATGACGACGTGCTGGGCCGGGCCAAAGACGGTTTCGATATCGGCGAGGGTGTCTTCGATGCGATGGGGCGCTTCGTAAAAGATGTGGGTTGAGCCGTCGCGAACGAGGGCCTCGAGTGCGGTCTTGCGCTGGCCCCCCTTGGCGGGCAGAAAGCCGTGGAAGGTGAAGCTGTCGGTGGGCAGGCCGCTGGCGATGAGGCCGCTGATGACCGCGTTGGCTCCGGGAACGGGGAAGACGCTGATGCCGGCGGCGATGGCGGCGGTGGCGATCTGGCCGCCCGGATCGGCGATGCCGTGGGTGCCTGCGTCGCTGACGATGGCGATGCGCGCACCGGCTTTGAGCGCCTCGATCAGCTCGTCGGTGCGGGTGAGCTCGTTGTGCATGTGGTAGCTGACGGTAGGGACTTTGATCTCGAAGTGATTGAGCAGCTTCTGGGTCTGGCGGGTGTCTTCGCAGGCGATACGGTCGGCGCTGCGCAGGATGCGGAGGGCGCGCAGGGTGATGTCTTCGAGGTTGCCGATGGGCGTCGCTACCAGGTAGAGGCCGGGTGCGAGCGGCTGGTCACGATCAGCGGGCATCGTCTTTTCCCTGATCGCGCAGGCGGCGCTGCTGGTTGAGCAGGCCCATGGAGTGGGCGAGGTTCTGCGGGGTGATGATGCCGACGATGCGGTTGCCTTCGAGCACGGGGACGAGCTGTGCGCCGGTTCCGGACATGATGCGCCGAAGGGTCTTGAGCAGGGAGTCGTCGGGCTGCGCAGTCTGGAAGGAGCGGGTCATCACGCCCTGAATGTAGCCGTTGCCGCTGGTTTGAAGGGCTTCCAGAATGCCTTGACGGGAGACCGCACCGACCAGGTTGTTGCCGCGTACGACAGGGAAGACATCCTGCAGGGTGTGGATGGAGCGTTGCAGCGCGTCTTCCAGGGTTTCGGAGGCGGAGAGGGTGCTGAACTCGGTGAGCATCACATCGCGCATGCGCACAGCCTCGACGTCGTTCTGGAGCAGCAGGCCCTGGTCTTCCATGTGGGCACCGATGAGGACGAAGGAGCCGATCATAACCAGCCAGATGCTGGGCAGCAGTACGCCGGCCACGATGAGGGCGAAGGCGACCATCTGGCCGATGCCAGCGGCGGCCTTGGCACCCCGGATGACGCCGCGGGCTTTGGAGAACTCGCCGCGAAAGACGCGTCCGCCATCGAGCGGGGAGGCGGGCAACAGGTTGACCGCGCCAAGCAGCACATTGACCCAGACCGCTGCGCGAAGCAGATGGGTGGGAGTGATCCAGGGACGCGCGAAGAGATTGAGCTGGGGGGCAAAGCTGAGGGCCAGCGCAGCCAGCAGCAGGCCGAAGACGATATTGGCGATAGGACCGATGACGGCCATACGCTTCTGCATGGCGGTGGTGGTGGCGCGCTCGGTCGCTTCGGGCGAGGCGTAGGTCATCAGTCCGCCGGTGGGCAGCAGCAGCAGGGCGCGGACGTCCAGTCCGTACCAGGCAGCGGCGATGGCGCGTGCGATCTCGCGCACCAGCACGGCCAGCAACAGCAGCAGCCAAAGCGCAAAGCCGCGCGTTCCGGTGGCTCCGTCGATGGAGGCATAGCTGATGGACGCCCCGAGGAGCAGCAGAAAGAAAGTATGGATGCGAACATCCACCCCGAGAATTCGACCGACAGGAAAAGACCACCCACGCATAGTTTTTATTGTATGCGCTGCGGCGTGGGGGCTGGGGGTCCTATGATCGGAGGATGCGCGTGATTGCAGGAACGTTTCGTTCACGGCAGCTACTGGCTCCGCGGGGTATGGCGACCCGTCCTACGAGTGACCGGCTGCGTGAGACGCTGTTTAATATTTTGCAGCCCCGGATTGAGGGCTGTCGTTTGGTGGATTTGTACGCGGGAACCGGAGCGGGCGGGATCGAGGCTCTGAGCCGTGGCGCTGCCCATGTGTGGTTCGCGGAGAATGCCGATGCGGCACTGGCGGCGTTGCGGGGGAATCTGGC
>DAICZO010000329.1 GCA_027311125.1 Acidobacteriaceae bacterium | reverse complement strand
GTAAGAGATACATACTCCGCCAGCAACAACGCAGCACGCTCACCGTCACCTCCAGTCACTTACAAAAACCGCGCTGCTACCCGTGGATGCAGCGTATGCAAATCCAGCAATGTCAGAAAGTCAATCGTCTTGAACTCCCGGTCAATTGCTGGCTCCCCGCAGATCTTCGCTCCCAGTGCCAGGTAAGCCCGCAGCAGCTTGGGTGCCCGCTCCTCCGGCATCTCCACCGTCTTCGGTGGCAGCTTGTACGCCGCAGTGGGCTGTGTCTGCATCGCCTCTTCCACCATCCAGCCACCCAGCGACGCATACACCGCATGGCCCAGGTTCGGGTCCTGCGAAGTCAACGAGCAGCAGCCCATCATGTACCGTCCGCCATTCGCCAGCGAGTACCGAGCCAGACCGCGCCACAACAAATGCAGCACCTCCGGCGACCGATGGTCCCGGTGAATACACGCTCGTCCCAACTCGACAATCTGGCTCCGCATCGCAGCATACGGCGCAAAGCAGAACTCCTGTTCGCTGTAATATCCAAAATACCGCCCCGCAACATCGCCCATCTGGAGCCGATACGTCCCCACAATCGCCCCACTCACCCGATCCTCGACAATCAGGTGATCGCACACTTCATCAAACTGGTCCTTGTCGTACCCATCGTCATACGCTGAGATCAACCCCTCATTCAGTTCCAGGTTGAACACCAGGAAGCGCAGCCGGTATACCGCCATGCGCTCCTCTGCCGTCATCGCCAGGCGAGCCACATACGGTCCCGCCTCCAGTCGAACATCCTGCCTCAAAGCCATCTGCGATACCACGCCCGGTATCGACAACAGACCTACTGCCGGTGACTCGCTTGCGATCAGCATCGACTCTCCTCGACCTTCAGGAATGTGCGGTTCGATGTCAGTGTGCGTTGTCTTCCGTTACAGCACGTCTACAGAACGTAAAGATTCGTTGAACAAAAAGCGGTGCATCGTTACCCAACGTTAACGTTCCAACGTCGCTCCCGGCAGCAGTGCGTCTGCCTCCACCACCACCCCCGCCACTTGCCCCAACAAAGCAGCGACCGCACTCCGCGCCTCATCCGCTGCTCGTTTCCGGTGCAGCAGATCGCTCGAAAACGCAATCGGCTCCTCCGCAAACATCAACTCCACCCGCACCCCACGCAATCCCAGCAGCTTGAACGCGTGCCGCCACAGTGGCCGGTCACCCCAGCACACATCCTCCGCCACGGACACGCCCGGCCCATTCTCCTCCACCAGCCTGTACCGTAATGCCGCCGCCGTCACCGGCTCTCCCCCAGCCATCGCCTGCGCCAGCAGTCCGCTATGGAACTTCAGCAGCATCCCCCTGGTCGCCGTCGTGCCCTCAGGAAAAAACACCACCGGCAAACCTGCCGCGGCAGCGGCCTCCATCCCGCTACGCGCCCGCAGTGCCGACCCGCCCTGCCCCCGCTCAACAAAGACCGTCCCAGACATCGTCGTCATCCACCCCACCACCGGCCACTCCGCAATCTCCGCCTTGGCTACAAAAACACAGGGATGCGCCGCAGCAAACACCACGATATCCAGATAGCTCAAGTGATTCGAGATCACCGCGCCCCGCGCCGGAAACCTCCCCACCATCTCCACCTCGATCCCCAGCCCCCGCCGTGCTCGCCTACAAAACCGATGCCGCCAATCCGCTCGCGCCCCACGCGACTCCGGACGCCGCACCAGCAACTCCGTGCCAGCTTCAACAAAATATCCAGCCAACAGAATCCCGCGATGCAACGAGCGAAAAAACGCTCTCACCCGTAACCAGGAAATCACTCGCGAATCAGTCCGAGAACCAGAAATCGTCACCCTCCCGTCACCTCACCAGCACCCAAATCGCAACTCCATTTCACGCAACGTTACCCTTTGCAGTCTATCCTCTATCTGTGACCCAACCTTCCTCAACACCGCAGCACACCTGGGTCTATCGACGCGTCGCACTCCCCATCCTCGCCCTCCTTCGCCGCGGAGCCTCCCCACAAAAACTCGCCTGGAGCCTCGCCGTCGGACTCCTCATCGGCATCAATCCCCTGCTCGGCTCCACCACCGTCGTCTGCCTCGCCATCGCCTTCGTCTTCCGCCTCAACATCGCCGCCTCGCAGCTCGCCAACCATGTCGCCTATCCCCTGCAACTGGCGCTGGTTATCCCCTTCATTGGCCTCGGCACCCGCATCTTCCACACCCAGGCCATGCCGCTCTCCCCCAACCAGCTCCTGCACAGCGCACGTACCGCACCCCTCTCCCTCATCCGCCAGCTCTGGCTGTGGGAGTGGCACGCCCTCGTCCTCTGGGCCGCACTCGCCGTCGTCGCCATCCCCGCGATCGCCCTTGTCCTCACGCCCTTCCTGCACCGCCTTCTCGGACGCGTGCAGCACCATCAGTACCCACTCATACCCGGCGCATAGGTCCCACCCGCTCCCTAAGGCCGATACGCCGGCACCGGATCAGCGCTCCGCACCCATGCCGTATAGATCATGTCGCGCAGCTCCGTCGCGCCCGCCGCCAGCCG
>DAICZO010000327.1 GCA_027311125.1 Acidobacteriaceae bacterium | reverse complement strand
GGCAGACAATCTGGGCTACACCACCAAGACGTACGCTGATTCGGTCAACGGTCAGTTGATTCCAAACACGGTCACAGGGTCAGCGGCGAAGCCTTATGTGGGCAGCCCCCGCGGTCAGATCTATGGCCCAGGCTATGTTCGGGTTGACATGTCGTTGTTCAAGACGTTCCCAACCTTCCGCGAACAGAACCTCATGTTCCGGGCCGATGTCTTCAACCTGCTGAACACTCCCGCCTACGGCGATCCCAGCAACTCGGGTATCTCCGCCAACGGTGGACAGATTACTGGAGCCCGCTTCTTCCAGGCCAACACGCCTGATTCGCGGTTCTTCCAGTTCTCGTTGAAGTACACGTTCTAGGGCGGTACACTCCAAGGCGGATGCACTCGAAGCTGGGTGCATCCGCCAGGTTTTTTAAGATGAATTCTCTATTGACCACCGCACGCCGCAAAACTCTCAGGACACAGGTCGTGATGGTGGTGCTGGGGTGTTGGCTGGTCGCCGCATCTGTCCGTACCCTCCCTGCACAGCCTCCTTCCGCGAGCAGTGCGCCGCACATGACGGCTGCGGACCGCAAGGCGCTGCAGACCGCCCTCGATGCCTACGATCAGGGCAACGCGAAGGCAGCCGAACCCGTATTGCGCGACCTTGCCCGACGCTATCCCGGCAGCTACGAAGCCAACGAGGCGCTGGGCAGCCTGTATGTCGAGTCCGGCGCTGAGACCCAGGCGCTACCCTATCTGGAACACGCCTGCGCAATCGCCCCGCGGCAGGCAATCGCCCATGCAAATCTCGGCGCAGCATACTTGAAGCTCAACCGAACAGCGGACGCGGTTCGCGAGTTGCAAAAGGCAGCCGTACTGGAGCCAAAGAACGGCGCAACCCAATCGAATCTGGGCCAGGCCTTGATGCAGGCCAACCAGCCCGCGGCAGCCGCCAAGGCATTTGCGATTGCCAGTGCAGCCGCTCCGGAGGACTGGACGCTGCGGTACAACTGGGCGCTGGCGCTCTTCACCGCTGGCTCTACGGAGCAGTCTGGCACCGTGTTGGCAAAGATTCCTGCAGCGGCCATGACCGACCAGGCTCACGCGCTGGCAGGCGATGTCGAGGAAAAACTGGGGCACTTCAAAGAAGCGGTGTTGCACTACCAGGCGGCCGCGCAGATGAACCCCAGCGAGGCTAACTTGTACACCTTGACGGTAGAGTTTTTACGACACTGGACCTGGGACGAGGCTTTGCAGATTGCAAACTACGGTGCCTCCCGCTACCCGGCGGCCACCCGCTTCAAGGTGGCCGCTGGCATCGCGCTCTATGGCAACAGTAAGTATCCGGCGGCGGTGCAAGCCCTCGCGCCGCTACTGGCCAGCGACCCCGACAACGCGCTCTACGCAGACCTGCTGGGGCGCAGTTGCAGCCTCATCGCCGAGGGCGAAAGCGCAGACTGCAATGGGTTGGAGGAGTTCGCGCGGCGGCATCCGGACAACGCAAGGGCCGCACTCTACGCGGCCACCGGCATCCTGCATCGTCCCGCGGCAGAGCAGGACACCGCCAAGGTTGAGCAGTTTCTCAACCAGGCCATCGCAGCCGACCCCAAGCTCGCACAGGCGTACTATCAGCTTGGAGTGCTGGAGCAGCAGCGTTCGCAATGGAAGCAAAGCGCCGTGGTGCTGGAGAAGGCCATTGCCTTGCGCCCTGCCTATCCGGAGGCGCACTATCGGCTCTCGCGGGCCTACTCCCATCTGGGCATGCGCGAGCAGGCGCAGCAACAGATGGCCCTGCAGCAACAGTACAGCCAGCAGGAGAAAGACAACCTGAATGCCAGGATGCAGGAGGTCGTGACATTTCTACTCAAGACCAATTGAATGCAACGCTGCACAGGATGGCAGCGAAGCAGGGCTGGGACCGCCGCGAGTTTCTGCGTGCGGCCGCAGGTACAGCCGCCAGCAGTGCAATGTTCGGCTTCAGCCCGCTCCGTGCGCTGAATCGGCCACGCGGCCAGAAGGCCGTGGTGGTAACGTTTGGCGGCGGCGCGCGCGATGAGGAGACCTTCGCCCCGGACGGTCAGGAGAACATCCCACGGATGCTGACCGAACTGATTCCACAGAGCACCTTTTTCACCCAGGTCATCAACCACGGAATTCTCGGCCACTACGTCGCTACTGCATCGCTGGCTACCGGCGCCTATGAGACTCTGAATAACTTCGCGCTGACGCCGCCGCAAAGCCCGACCGTCTTCGAGTACTTTCGCAAGGACTTGAAGCGCCCGGCCCAGGACACCTGGGTGGTCGCACCCAGCAACGGCTTCAACAAGATCGGATGCAGCGATAACCACCTGTATGGCCCCAACTACGGGGCGCAGGTTTTGTTACCAAAACAGTTACTTACTGCGGCCATGGGTGGTCGCTCAGGCATCGACTACGAACACTTGCTGCGCGATAACTACGAATCGCCCACCTCGACACCAACACCCCAGACGCAGGCAGAGGACATCCACAAGACCGCTGAGATCCTCAAGCTCTCGCTGGACGACTTTAGAAGCCACGCGCAGAGCCTTGCCAGTCCGGACGAACTATCCGTATTCATCGCTCGGCAACTGATGCAGCAACAGGCACCCAGCCTGCTCTGGATCACCCTGCACGACATCGATATCGCCCACTCTGGCGCATACTCGTTGTACATCGACGGCATTCGCCGCTCCGACCGCCTGTGCGCGGAGATATGGCAGGCGATTGAGACGAATCCGGAGTACAAGGGCCGAACCACGATGTTTATTCTGCCCGACTTTGGCCGCGACTCGGACCTCAACCCCGGTGGTAACGGCTTCCAGCACCACCGCACCGGCGATGCTCTATCGCGGACCACATGGATGATGGTCATGGGGCCTGGAGTGCGCCAAAACGTAGTCGTAGACCGGCCAGTGGACTCGCTCGACCTCGTGCCAACGCTAGGCTCGCTGCTAGGCTTTTCACCCAAACTGGCCAAGGGCCAACCGTTGCGGGAGGTGCTCTAGTCATGCTCCCTGCACAACTCAAGACCACGGATTTTGCGAGCTATCCTCCGCAGGCCCAGCAGGTGGCGACCGCACATCTTGCCCTGCTGCAGCAACTCCCGCTGGCCTTCGCGGGAATCCTGCTGCGCGAGGTGATCGCGTACGACTGGCGCTTCCCGGCAGAGCGCCGACAGGTAGACGGTCAATTGACGCACCTCGGAGCCATGACAGCTACAGAGCTGACCCAGCGGATGCAAGGGTTCGCAGGCCTGCGCCTCAACTCGGATTTAGAGCGAACCAAATGGGTTACAAATCCATCCGGCTTCATGGAGCAACTGACCGCGTGGCTCTGGAGCACCCATCAGATGGAGGACTTCAAGCGCATTGCAGACAGCTACGCCGCATACCTCTCGGAGGTAATGCCGTCGCCTCCGCCCTCCATGCCCCGATTGGGTATTGTGGTGGCTGGGCAAGGTGTCGCACAGGCAGACTACCCGCTGTTTCGCAAACTACGTCCGCAAGGCGTTCATCTCACCAGGGTGAAGCCAGAGAGCGGTCTGCAAATCCTGATGGAGGCTGCAGCCAAGCGAGCCAGTGACGATCCGCAGGCTGCGCGCAGCTTCGCTCACTGGTACATCGACGGTGGAACTGCGCTCGCATCGAGTGGCCTTACCCAGGTCTCCTACGACGGGCTGGCGCAGACGCGAACCATGCTGCTGAACCGGACCCAGCAACTCATCCAATCCGGCGGCATGGGGCCAGAGGCGCTACGCAGCCTCTTGGCGCAGATGAAGCCCGAGGATGTCGGCCTGGTCAGCAAGGCGGGTGCGCCTCCAGATGAATCAGTCCTAAATCACTTCCAGTTGTCGTTGCTGACCGAGGGCTCTGGCACCCAGATCTTTGCGACGACGTTCGTCCAGTGGGCGGCCCGCGAGTGCCTGCGGCGTGCGCAGCCGGAGACGGTTCTGTCGCGCTACGCACCGCGGCAGGAGATGCAGCCGATGAACGCGATGTTGAGCGGAGCCAAAGCCGCCGCACCCGATCCGCGAGGCTCACTGGTGGATGCGGACATGGGCGCGTACTACACCTGGCTCAATATGACGCGCTTGCCGGGCGCAGATCAGATTCGCTTTCTGGCCTGGTTTGAAGGCCATCAGGAGGCGGTGGTGATCGGCCCGGGACTCCCGCGCGGAACCAGCTCCGACTCCCCCATGGACATGCATCAGGTGCTCAAGCTACTGGCGTAACGTCTGTAAGCCCAAACGCAAACGAGGGAAGCCGCTGTGGCTTCCCTCGTTGCATGTGGCACAGGCTTTCTAGCGTGTTGCAGAGAGCACGGCAACACCATACCGGGGCAGCTTCACCGAATGCACCGAGCCGCCGTTGAGTACGTCCTGCATGGCGCTGGGCGTGGTGATGGTCTGCTCCTGGTTGGAGAAGTTGACCAGGATGAAGACCTTGCCATGATCGCCCTCGCGCGGGTAGACGTCGACTCCTGCGGGAACTTCGCCAAACTTGGCCTTCACTCCGCTCATCTCGGTCATCCACTTGGCCGCCTTGGCCATGCTGTCCGTATCCAGCCACGCACCGATGTAGGTGATGCTGCCTTTGCCCACCTTGCGGGTGATGGCTGCAGGCTGATTGTCCAGCCAGCCATTGCTCTTGCCATACCGCATCAGCACCTTGGTATCGGCATCCTTGGCGCTCAGCAACTCGGCCCACTCTTTGCTGGTGCCCGTACCCCATGCGCCAGAGACCGCAACCGGGGCGGTCAGGGCGTAGTACTGTTCCACGCGGCCGCCCAGCAGCGGAACCAGCGGGCCCGGTTGGCGCGCCGTCTGCAGTCCGTTGTCGACGTCCTTCATCCCCGTGCGCTGGCCCAGCACCAGGTTCCCGCCCTGCTCGACGTACGCCATCAGGTTCTTCGCCTCAGCGTCGGAGAGCACGTTCAGTCCCGGCGCCACCACCAGCTTGTACTGGCTCAGCGAAACCGACGGGTTGACGATATCGATCGACTGGGCAAGATCGCGCAGCGGCTTGTAGTAGCTGACGATCTCATCCACTGGATCAAAGTTGGCGTTGTGGCGCTGCCAGTTGATGGCCCAGCGGCTGTCGTAGGAGTGCAGAATAGCGACGTCCGACTTGACGCTGGTTCCAGCCAGCACGGGGCCAGCCTTGGCAAACTCCTGACCCAACTGTGCCACTTCCGTATACAACGGTACGCGCGTACCCTCGGCGCCCACCAGCGTGCCGTGGTACTCCTCCTGGCCGTTCAGCGCGCTGCGCCACTGCCAGTAGCTCACCGCATCGGCACCGTGTCCTACATCGTGCCATGCCATCGCGCGCACCTCGCCCTTATCCAGCGCGTTGTTGATCTTCGCCCAGTTAACACTGCCCGGCTGCGTCTCCATCACCCAGAAGTTCTTGCGCAGAAAACCACGCGTCAGGTCGTGTGTCGCGCCGTTGCGGGAGGGATCGAGCTGCCCTTCGCCCACGTAGTCGTCCCA
>DAICZO010000324.1 GCA_027311125.1 Acidobacteriaceae bacterium | reverse complement strand
CGGCCAGTCCTCGCGCTCCCAGATCTTCGAGCTCGCCAACGTCTTCCGCGCCCGTGTCGTCGATCTCGCCCCCGAGTCCATCATGCTCGAAATGACAGGCAGCTCCAGCAAGATTGAAGGCCTCATCCAGGTCATCACCGAGTCCGGATACACCATCCTCGAAGTCTCCCGCACCGGCCGCATGGCCATGCGCCGCGGACACCACACCAGCCGAGTCCTCAAAGCTCTCGGCACCACTAACGGTTCCAGCACCCAGACCAACAGCCCCACCCCCGGGGACTCCACCAAATCCGCCACCGACATCCTCCCAAACGAGTTTCCCGAAGTCCACCCAGAGGAAGACCGAGAAGACGAATCCTAACCTCTCGCCTCCACCCAGCAATGCAGATTGCTGTTCAGCCTCTACTCAACTTTCACGTAACATCATCACAAAAGGAACGTACAAACACCATGGCTAAGGCATACCACGACGCAGACGCAGACCTCTCCCTCATCCAGGCAAAGAAAGTCGCCATCATCGGCTACGGCTCCCAGGGCCACGCCCACGCCCTCAACCTCAAGGACTCCGGCGTCGACGTCCGCGTAGGCCTTCGCGCCGAATCCCCCAACGCTGAGCGCGTACGCAAGGCCGGCCTCGTCGTCGATACCGTCGCCGAAGTCTCCAAATGGGCCGACGTCATCATGAACCTCACTCCCGATCAGACCGCCGCCAAGGTCTACCACGCCGACATCGAGCCCTACCTGCGCCCCGGCCAGACCCTCATGTTCGCCCACGGCTTCAACATCCGTTTCCGCACCATCCAGCCCCCGGCTCATGTCGACGTCTCGCTCGTCGCACCCAAAGGCCCCGGCCACCGCGTCCGTGAGGTCTTCACCGAAGGCGGCGGCGTACCCGGCCTCGTTGCCGTCGAGCAGGACGCCTCCGGTCATGCCCTCGCTCTCGCTCTCTCCTACGCCAAAGGCATCGGCTGCACCCGCGGCGGAGTCCTCGAAACCACCTTCACCGAAGAGACCGAAACCGACCTCTTCGGCGAACAGGCTGTCCTCTGCGGTGGCACCTCCGCTCTCGTCAAGGCAGGCTTCGAGACCCTCGTCGAAGCAGGCTACCAGCCCGAACTCGCCTACTTCGAAGTCCTCCACGAGCTCAAGCTCATCGTCGACCTCATGTACCGCGGCGGACTCGCCTACATGCGCCACTCCATCTCCGATACCGCCGAGTGGGGTGACTACGTCGCGGGCCCACGCATCGTCACTGACGAAGTCAAAAAAGCCATGAAGGGCCTGCTCAACGACATCCAGGACGGAACCTTCGCCAGGAAATTCATCGAAGAGAACGAGACCGGACGCCACGAGTTCGCACGCATCCGCAAGCAGGAAGCCGCCCACCAGATCGAGTCCGTAGGCGCTGAACTCCGCAAGTCCATGCCCTTCCTCGACCCCGTCAAAGTTGTCGACGGTGCCGTCGTCAAAGCCTAACCTCTCCAACGCCGAATACCCTATCCTTTGCAGCTTCATCGCAAAGGATAGGGTATTCGCTCACCACCCGATCCACCCTCACCCACCACGCCAACACTGCCCACCTCAGCAGCACCTCCTAAAATAAAAATCTATGCAGCACCCCCGCTCTTCTATCTACGTCACCGGTCTCATCGCCTCGGCCTTCTTCATGGAGAACCTGGACGGCACCATCATCGCCACCGCTCTCCCCCAGATGGCGCGCAGCTTCCACATCGGTTCCGTCCGCCTCAACATCGGCATGACAGCCTATCTCCTTACCCTGGCCGTCTTCATCCCCATCAGCGGCTGGG
>DAICZO010000323.1 GCA_027311125.1 Acidobacteriaceae bacterium | reverse complement strand
GACAACATCATGCGCATGGAGGCCGCCGGGGCGGGGGCCGTCATCCTACCGTCGCTGTTCGAAGAACAGCTCACACTGGATGCAGCGGCGCTCGAGCAAGACCTCGCCCGCGGGTCGGAGTCATACGCGGAATCCCTCAGTTACCTGCCATCACAGGATAACTATCACTACACACAGGCAGCCTATATTGCTCACCTGCAGGCTGCCAAACGAAACGTCAGCATTCCGGTCATTGCCAGCCTCAACGGAGCGTCGCCCGGCGGCTGGACCTACTTTGCCAAGGAGCTTGAAGCAGCAGGTGCCGATGCCTTGGAGCTCAACACCTACTCCCTGGCCACCGACCCCACCATCCCCAGCGGCGAAGTAGAGCAGGGCCTGATCGATCTGGTCGCCCAGGTCAAACGCAGCGTCACCATTCCGATTGCCGTCAAGCTGTCCCCGCAGTTCACCACCATCCCACATCTTGCCCGTCAACTGGAGGCGGCCGGTGCCGACGCACTCGTCCTCTTCAACCGCTTTTACCAGCCGGACTTTGATATCGACAAACTCGAGGTCGTTCCTAGAATCATCTTCAGCAGCCGTGAGGAGTTGCTCCTGCGCCTCCACTGGGTAGCCATCCTGTATGGCAATACCAGCTGCGACCTTGCCGTTACGGGTGGCGTACACACTGCCGAGTGTGTCCTGAAATCCATCATGGCCGGCGCACAGGTCGCCATGATGACCTCAGCCCTGCATCTGAACGGCATCCATTGGATCGCCGATGTCCAAAGCGACCTCATCCGCTGGATGGAAGAGCATGAGTACCACTCCATTCGCCAGATGCGCGGCAGCCTCAGCCGCCGTTCCGTTCCCGACACCACCCCCTTCGACCGCGGCAACTACATCAAGACACTCAGCAGCTATACCCTGCGCCCGGGTATGCCCCATTCATGAGGATTGCAACCCCAATTCGAACCCCTTGCTCGTCTCAGGTATCGCTCGCTCCCCTCCGCGCGGTGCGAGCCCTGACGAACATTACGAAAGACGCAGCCCTAAACATATTTAAGGATTCGCAGTACTATGGGTTGCACGCTGTATCGCTGCAAAACCCGTTCTCTACGCTCTGCGCAAGGCAACGGCACAACACCTTGTCGACACTAACCAGCACAGTCGGATACCTATGAATTCACTGTTCCTCGACACCTACCGCCCCATCGCAATCCTGATGATTGCAGCCATCGGCTTTGCCGTAACGCCGCTGCTGCTAGCGTGGCTCTGGTCCAAAAAATTCTCCCCTCGCAAGCCCGGTTCAGTCAAAAACGCCACCTACGAGTGCGGGTTGGAGTCCAAGGGCGATGCCTGGGTTCAATTCCGCTCGGAGTACTACATCTACGCCATCGTATTTCTGGTCTTCGATGTAGAGGCCATCTTCTTACTACCCTTTGCCGTAGCGTTTTCAAGTCTTACCGTTGGTGCATCGCTTGCCATGCTCGTCTTTCTCTTCCTGCTGGTCGAAGGGCTCATCTGGGCATGGCAGAAGGGTGTACTTACCTGGGCATAACCTTCCAGTGGAGCAGCGCAGTACACTGGTTTCGCTCTTAACTGACCTAAAGTGTCTTCAGCAGAAACGGGCCTTCCGCATGGATCAGCAGTTGAAGATCGAGTTGAGTCAACAAGGCATCTTCGCCACCACCATGGAAGAGCTTTATAACTGGGGTAGAAAGAATTCGGTGTGGCCGCTGACCTTCGGCTTGGCCTGCTGCGCCATCGAAATGATCGCCACCACCATGGCGCGCTACGATCTGGCACGCTTCGGCGCAGAGGTCTTTCGGCCCTCACCCCGTCAGGCAGACCTGATGATCGTCGCTGGAACCGTCACCAAGAAAATGGCTCCCCAGGTCGTCCGGCTTTACAACCAGATGCCGGAGCCCAAGTATGTAATCGCCATGGGTGCCTGTGCCATCTCCGGCGGCCCCTTCAAGCAGGGCTATAGCGTGCTCAAGGGCATTGATCGCTACATCCCCGTAGAAGTCCACATTCCCGGCTGCCCTCCGCGACCGGAGGCCCTCATCGACGCATTTATCACCCTGCAGAAGAAGATCGACGCACAAGCCCTCACCGGAGAGTCCCGCCCGCGTCATCTGCGCGACGATACCCCCAGCGAGTTCCCTGTCCCCACCTACGGCGCGCACGATCTGCAACCCGCCAAAAACCCAACCCTGTGGCACATCACCACCAACACCACTTCTCCAAAGCCGCTACCCTCAGGAACCGATGAATCTGGAAGAGATTAAATCGACGCTGGAAGCAGCCATCCCCGGCTGCTCGCCACAGATCGTGACCAACGGCAGCCCCTCCGGCCAGCACTCGCTCCTGCTCGATCGCGAGCACGCATTCGCAGCCGCCATGTTTCTCCGCGATGATCCCACCCTCTGCCTCGACTACTGCTCCAACGTCACCGGACTCGACTGGCTCGACACCGAAACCAGTGAAAAAGTAAAGGTCACCCAGTTGGTCGATGGCATAGAAAAAGAAGTCGAAGAGATTAGCAAGACGCGTACACCCGGCTATCTGGAAGCGGTCTACCATCTTTACTCCATGCAGAAGAAGCATGGGCCGCTGGTGGTTCGCCTGCGGACTGAGAATCGAACCGACAGCGTCCATCTGCCATCGTTCACCCCCGTCTGGCGCAGCGCCGAATTTCAAGAGCGCGAGGTCTTCGATCTCTTCGGAATCATCTTCGATGGCCACCCCGATCTGCGCCGCATTCTCATGTGGGACGAGTTTGAAGACCATCCCATGCGCAAGGATTACGTGGAACCCGACGACTACGAGTACGAGCCAACCCCGCACGATGCCGTCTTGAAAAAAGCGCTCGAACACCGCAACCGGATCAGCAGTCCAGATGGGCAAGGAGCATGAGCACCAGTATGGAAGCCACCACACCAGCAGCTCATCACGGATTCGCCGACGCGACCATGATTGATCATGAATCCGAGCTGCTGCAGATCTCCCTCGGCCCGCATCACCCCTCCACCCACGGCGTATTCCGCATGGACGTCGTTCTCGACGGCGAACGGGTCGTCAAGCTCAAGCCGGTCTTCGGCTACCTGCATCGCAACCACGAGAAGATCGCTGAATCAACCACCTACCTCGCCTCGATTCCATACACGGACCGGCTGGATTACATGTGTTCGCTCTCCAACAACTGGGCCTACGCCATGTCCGTGGAGAAGCTCGCCGGCCTGCAGGTCCCGGAACGGGCAGAGTACATCCGCGTCATCGCCGCCGAGCTGACACGCCTACAGAATCACGCCTCCACCATCGGCTTCCTCATGCAGGAGATGGGCGCCAGCGGCACTCCCCTGATGTATGCCTTTCGTGAGCGCGAAAAAATTCTCGACCTCTTCGAAGCCCTCACCGGCTCCCGCATGATGTGTAACTACATGCGCTTCGGCGGCTGCCGTGTCGACCTCCCCGCAGGCTGGCTCGACCAGGCCCGCAAGACGGTAGCTGAGTACCCTCGCTTCCTCGATGAGTTCGAAAGCCTGCTCGCCAGCAACGAGATACTGCTTGCCCGTACCCAGGGCGTCGGCGTGTTACCGCCCAAACTCGCCATTCAAGGTGGAGTCACCGGACCCATTCTGCGCGCCTCCGGAGTCAACTACGATATCCGCAAAGTCGACCGCTACGGCATCTACGAGCGCTTCGACTTCAAGGTTCCACTCGGCGAACACGGCGATGTGTACGACCGCTACATGATCCGCATGCTGGAGATGCGCGAATCCCTCAAGATTCTCGACCAGGCGCTGCAGCAGATTGCCCCCGGCCCCATCATGGATCCCAAAGCTAAAATCCGCGGCTTCCGCCCCAAGGCTGGCGAGGCCTACGGCCGAATCGAATCCCCCAAAGGCGAACTCGGCTTCTACCTGATCAGCGACGGAACTCCCAACCCCTACCGCTACCGCGTCCGTCCGCCCAGCCTCATCAATCTCACCGTTCTCGAAGATATGTGCCTCGGCTCCAGTCTCGCGGATACAGTCGTCATCTTCGGCACCATCGATATTGTTCTGGGGGAGGTTGATCGGTAGACTGGGCGGGCCAAAACCCATGCCGTCTCAAGATATCTATAACTGGCAGCAAATAAGTGAGCAGTAACACTGGTAAAGCTTTATTCGTGCACTACTAACGTGAAGGGCTGGAATCATGCTTGGTGAAGGAATCGCGAAAGGTCTGATCGAGACAGCCAGAAACTTTCTGGGCAGCTATGTCAACAAAGACCGTTTGACGACCGTGCAATACCCCGAAGAGCGCCTTCCCCAGGCCGAGGCCACGCGCGACTTCCCGTTCCTCGTCTACGACGGCGAGGACTGGCAGGCAGGCCTGCGCTGTGTCGGCTGCCAGATCTGCGAAAAAGAGTGTCCGCCAAAGTGCATCTTCATCGAAAAAAGCACGGACAAAAAGCCAGACGCCGTGGGCAAGCCCCAGTTCTATCCTGCCGTCTTCAACATCGATATCTCCGTCTGCATGAGCTGCCAGATCTGCGTCAAAGTCTGTCCGTTCGACGCCATCAAGATGGATACCGCCTTCGAGCTCAGCACCTACGATCGCTTCGGCGGACTGCTCTGGGATAAAGCCAAACTCGCCAAACCCAACCAGCACTATCACGAGATCCATCCCACCGAGGCCGCGGAAGTCGACGGCCGCCTCGCCGATGAGAGAGCCAAAGCAGACGCCAAAGCCAAGGCTGCCGCCGAGGCCAAGGCCAGCGCACCTCCACCTGCCACTCCACCCGCTGCGCCACCAGCCAATTCGGGGGTCTCCTCGACATCATGACAGCCCTGTCCTACAACTCGCTGCATCACTCCAGCCCGCAGGCTGCCGACCAGATCTTCGTCATCGTCCAACACTGGATCGTGGGCCACGCACCGGTCGGCCTCCAGCCCCTCCTGGCCATCCTGCTCTCTGTCGTAGCCATCGTGGGCGGCTTTGGCCTGCTGTTTGCCATCACCACCATCCTCGAACGCAAAGGTCTGGGTCGCATCCAGAATCGCTACGGCCCCAACCGCGTAGGCTTCTTCGGCTCACTGCAACCCATCGCCGACGCCATCAAGTCCCTGACCAAGGAAGACATCGTCCCCCAGACCGCCGACAAGCTCGTGCATCTGCTCGCGCCCATCCTGCTGGTACTGGCCGCCTTCTCGGTCTACGCCGTCCTGCCCGTTGGCCGCAACATGGTCCTCGTCAATCTTGACGCAGGCGTCCTGTTCTTCTTTGCCATCGGCTCCGTCACGGAGGTCGCCGTCTTCATGGCTGGCTGGTCCAGCCGCAACAAATACTCGCTCCTCGGAGCCATGCGTGCCATCGCCCAGATGATCAGCTACGAGGTCCCGCTGATCCTCTCCTCGCTGACCGTCATCATGGCGACCGGCTCCCTCTCCACCGTCTCCATCGTCGAAAAGCAAGCTGGCTACACCGGAATCCTCCCCCACTGGTTCATCTTTACGCCTTGGGGATTCGCAGGCTTTGTCCTCTTCATGATCGCCGCCACGGCCGAGTCCAATCGCTCCCCCTTCGATCTGCCCGAAGGCGAATCCGAAATCATCGCCGGCTATTACATCGAGTACTCCGGCTTCAAGTTCGCTCTCTTCTTCCTCGGCGAGTACCTCGGCATGTTCGCCATCAGCGGGCTGGCCATCACTCTCTTCCTCGGCGGCTGGAACGCTCCGCTTCCCTTCCTCACCTGGGTCCCTTCTTACCTCTGGTTCTTCGCCAAACTGCTCACCCTGATCGTTGCCTTCATCTGGGTCCGCGGAACGCTTCCACGTCTGCGCATGGATCAGCTTATGAACTTCGCCTGGAAGTTCATGCTGCCCATGGCGCTGCTCAATCTCATCACCGCCGCGGTCTGGCACTTTATGCCTGCGGGCCCGGTACGCTGGCTGGTCAGCATCGTGCTGGTCGTTGTTCCCTACACCGTACTGGGTCGCAATCAGATGCACAAAGGCCACCTGGAGAAACGGGTGTATCGCTTTGCGGAATAACTTTGTGACATGCGTCACATCGCGACCAGCCCACGATCGCGAGAATGTAATAGAGCATTTGATTCCAATCGTTTGCAACACCGGCACCACGCAGCACAGGTCAAATCAGTAACGGCTCTCAAGGAAGGACGAACTTGCTGTTCACGATCTTCGCAGCACTCACGGTAGCAGGAGCGGTAGCGGCCATCAGCCTTCGCAACCTCGTGCACTCCGTCCTGTCGCTCATACTGGCCTTCGCAGGATTGGCAGCGGTGTACCTGCTACTCGGCGCCCAGTTTATCGGCTTCGCCCAGATCCTCGTCTACGTTGGTGCCGTGGCGATCCTCATCGTCTTCACCATTCTGCTCACCCGTAACGACGGCACCTTCGGCCACTCGTCTCAGGCCTCCTGGAACCTCGGAGCACTGATCGTCATCGCCGTCTTCGGAACACTAGCCTGGGCCATCCACTCCAGCACCGCCCTGCACCATGCGCCGCCACCCCAACCCGAAGCCACAATGCAACAAATCGGAACCGCCCTCATGGTTCGCTTTGCGCTCCCGCTGGAGGTGATTGGCCTGCTGCTCACCGCGGCCCTCATCGGTGCGGCAACCATAGCCTTGCACGAAAAGCAGGAGCGACCATGACTCCTCTATCCAGTTGCCTGCTGCTCTCTTCGCTCCTGTTCTCCGTAGGCTTTGCCGGTGTCCTCATGCGCCGCAACGCCATCCTCATCCTCATCGGCATCGAGTTGATGCTCAACGCCGCCAACCTTAACTTCATCGCGTTCTGGCGCTACGGCTCCGCGCCCGAGGCACTGACCGGAGTCATGTTCGTCATCTTCTCCATCGGCGTGGCCGCCGCAGAAGCAGCCGTCGGGCTGGCCCTCATCATCTCCATCTACCGACACCGAAAAACCACCCAGATCGACAGGATGAACTCCATGAGAGGGTAACCACCAAATCGCATCCGCACCACGCAACTAGGCCTTGGAATCCAGCACCCCGACCAATCGACTCACTGGACTCCCATCACCAACCCTTCTTCGAGATCATATGACCTGGATCGTACGCAACCTCTGGCTGATTCCCGCTCTCCCTGCTCTGGCAGCGGGCCTCTCGGCTCTTGCAAAACGTCATCAGCGCAGGTTCTCCGCATCGTTGGCAATCGGTGCCATGGGGTTGTCGTTTCTGCTCTCGCTCTGCGCCTTCTCTCAGGTGATGCTGGCCATCGCCCACGGACAAGCCTCGCGGCAAGTCGTCAACTTCCCGTGGTTCCAGTTCGGCGATCAGTGGCTCAAGCTAGGCTGGATGCTCGATCCGCTTACCGCCATCATGCTCGTCATGGTCACCTTCGTTGGTCTGCTGATCTTCATCTACAGCACTGGCTACATGGCGCACGACGATAACTTCACCCGCTTCTTCTGCTTCCTGTCGCTCTTCGCCGCCGCCATGCTGGGCGTTGTCATCGCGAATAGCTTGCTCCTGCTCTTCATGTGCTGGGAACTGGTAGGCCTCACCTCTTATCTGCTCATCGGCTTCTGGTATCACAAGCCCAGCGCCGCCGCCGCCGCCAAAAAAGCCTTCATCACCACCCGCATCGGCGACCTTGCCTTTCTCGTTGGAATGCTCTGGCTGTTCTCCCAGGCGGGTACCCTGCTCTTCTACGATCAAGGCGCCGGCTGTCTGGAGCACTCAGCCCTCACCGCCATGGTCGCGCACCTCACCAGCATCGGCATGGCTGCCTCCACCGGTATCGCGCTGCTCATCTTCGCAGGTGCCGTCGGCAAATCCGGACAGGTTCCACTGCACGTCTGGCTACCCGATGCCATGGAAGGCCCCACCCCGGTCAGCGCTCTCATTCATGCCGCAACCATGGTTGCGGCTGGCGTCTTTCTTGTCGCCCGCGTCTACCCGCTCATGGCAGCCCATAGCGATACCGCTTCGGTCATCACTGCAACCACGGCCCTACAGGTAGTCACCTGGATCGGAGCCATCACCGCGGTCTTCGCAGCCCTCATCGCCGTCGCGCAAAACGATATCAAACGTATCCTGGCCTACTCCACCGTGTCGCAACTCGGCTATATGATGATGGGCCTCGGCGTCGGCGGAGTCGCAGTCGGCATGTTCCACCTCATCACCCACGCGTTCTTCAAATCGCTCCTCTTCATGGGCGCAGGCTCCGTCATCCACGGCTGCCAAGAAGAGCAGGACATCCGCCGCATGGGTGGCCTCTCCAAACTCATGCCCATCACCTTTGCCACCTACGCAGTTGGCATGTTGGCATTGTGCGGCTTCCCGCTGTTCTTCTCCGGCTTCTGGAGCAAGGACGCCATCCTCCACGCCGCCATGGGCTGGAGCATCTCCCGCGTACCGTTCTACCTCGGCAGCCTTGGCGCGCTGCTTACCGCCTTCTACATGACCCGTCAGGTCTACTACGTCTTCTTTGGCACATCCAGACTAGCCTCCCACAACGAGGTCGCCCCCGCCACACACGCCCCGCACAGCACCTCTGCAACCCCACACGAGAGCCCCAGCAACATGACCGTTCCTCTCGTCCTGCTTGCCACCTGCGCCATCCTGCTGGGCGCCATCGGCACTCCAGCCTGGCCCTGGTTCGACTCCTTTCTAAGCGGAGAATCCCCAGTCTTCGCCTTCGCCGGATTCCTCGAACACGGCATACTCCCCGTGATGCTCACCTCCACCCTCATCGTCTTCCTGGGTCTGGCTCTCGGCTGGTGGTTCTACGGACGCAAACCCATCCTCTCCGCCGATCGGCCCGATGCACTCGAACAGCTACACCCCGGCATCTTCCATGTGCTCCAAAACAAGTTCTACGTCGACGAACTCTACGAACACACCGTCATCCGCTGGAACAGCGCCCTGGCAACCTTCAGCGACTGGCTCGATCGCTGGGTCTGGAACGGAGTCGTCATGTCCGTCTCCAACCTCGTGCTCGGGCTCTCTTGGCTCGCCCGCTCCACCGACACCTACCTCGTCAACACCTCGTTCGACGAGGGCTGTCACACCGTCACCACCAGCGGCAAGCTTCTGGCGCGCCTGCAAAGCGGCCGCACCCAAAGCTATCTCCGCATGGTCGGCATCGCCTTTGCCGCTCTGGTCCTCGTGCTGATCTGGAGCGCCCGTTCATGAACCTGACCCCCTCCATCTCTTCGCTCACCGTGGTGCCGCTGGTCGGTGCGCTGGCCGTACTCGCCCTTGGCTCCAACAGAAAACTTGCCCGTGGTGTCGCGCTGGCCTTCGCCTTCCTCGCCCTGCTCGTCACGCTGCTGCTGTGGCATCACTTCAACTCAGCCTCCGGCACGCTCCAGTTTGAAGAAGTCCACGCCTGGATACCCGCCCTGGGCGTGCAATACCACGTCGGTGCCGATGGCCTCAGCCTGTTGATGCTGCTGCTCTCTACCCTCATCGTCCCCATGTCCATGGCGGCCTCCTGGCACATCCAGGAGAAGCCCTCGCTGTACTTCGCGCTCATCCTCCTGCTCGAAGCCGGCCTCATCGGCACCTTCACCGCACTCAATTTCTTCCACTGGTTTCTCTTCTGGGAGCTAAGCCTTATCCCGGCGTTCTTCCTCATCCGCCTCTGGGGAGGCTCGCAGCGCGCTACCGCCGCAACTCAGTTCTTCCTCTACACCATGGTCGGCAGCGTCACCCTGCTGCTCTCCTTCCTCGCCCTGTTCCTCTACACCGGCATCTTCGACTTCATCACCCTCGGCGAACTGGCCCGCAGCGGCCACCTGCTCCAGTCGCTTGCCGCAACATCCCACGGCACCGCCGCAACCGCGGACCGCTTCGCCCTGCTACTCTGCCTCGGCGCTCTGTTGGGCTTCGCCGTCAAAGTGCCGATCGTCCCCTTCCACACCTGGCTCCCTGCCACCTACGCCGAAGCACCCACCGGCATCACCATGCTGCTGACCGGTACCATGTCGAAGATGGGTCTCTACGGACTCATCCGCATCCTGCTCCCCATCTTCTATCTGCAGATGCGCTCCATGCGAACTCCGCTGCTATGGCTCGCCGTCGCCACCGTCGTCCTCTCGGCCTATGCCGCTCTGGTCCAGAAAGACCTCAAGCGCATCTTCGCGTACTCCTCCATCAATCACCTCGGCTATTGCCTGCTCGGCATCTTTTCCATTCTCAAATTCACCGGAGACGATCCAGCCCTGCTCTCCGAAAAGGCCGCCGCGCTCAGCGGAGTCTTCCTGCAGATGTTCAACCACGGCCTGACCGCCGCAACCCTCTTCTGGTTCGTCGCTCTGCTCGAGAAACGCAGCGGCGGCCTCCGCGGCCTCAACGACTTTGGCGGCCTCCGCAAGGTAGCGCCCGTCTTCTGCGGCCTCATGGGGATTGCCCTGTTCTCCTCGCTGGGCCTACCCGGTCTCAACGGCTTCATCGGGGAATTCCTCATCTTCAAAGGCGTCTTCCCGCTCGCAGGCTGGGCCGCATCGCTCTCCACCCTCGGCCTCCTGCTCACCGCAATCTTCCTGCTCGGCATCATGCAACGCGTCTTCGCCGGTCCACTCAACCCCAGCTTCGCCCACATGCCCGACCTCACCACGGCCGAGCGGCTCTCCCTCTTTCCCGCTCTCGCCCTGATGGTCACCCTCGGCATCTACCCTCAACTCGTACTTGGCGTCATCAACAGCACCGTCCTGCACCTCGTGCAGCAAATCAGGTAATCGACCCCATGGATACCAATCTCAGCAGATTCACAATCGTGCGATGCCCACTCGACCTCGGTCGATACGCCATCCGCGCAACGGCCGCCTAACTATGCTCGCCTGGACTATCTACATCTCGTTCTGCGCCGTATTCGTGCTGCTGCTCCTGCCGAACCGTATGGTGCGCACCGCCCGCAGCGTCGCCCTGCTCGCGGCCATGGCTACCTTCGCCGTCACCGTCGCCGCCTTCTGGCAGCATCGCTCCGGCGACCTGGAAACCATCACCCGCGTCCCCTGGGTCACCTCGCTGGGGCTGGAGTATCATCTCGCCGCCGATGGCATCAGCCTCACCCTGCTGCTGCTCACCGGCATCGTCGCCATCGCCGGGGTCCTCTTCTCCTGGAACATCACCCACCGCGTCTCGGAGTTCTTCGCCTTCTACCTCGCGCTCATCGGCGGCGTCTACGGAGTCTTTCTCAGCTTCGATCTGCTCCTGCTCTTCATCTTCTACGAGATCGCCATCATCCCCAAGTACTTCCTCATCGCCATCTGGGGTTCCACCCGCCGCGAGTACGCAGCCATGAAGCTCGCGCTCTACTCCTTCATCGGCAGTGCCATGGTCCTCATCGGCCTCATCGCCGCCTACGTCGCCGCCGGTGCCCGAACCATGGACCTGCTGCAGTTGGCCCACTTCCCGTTCACCGTCCACTTTCAAATGTGGGTCTTCCCTCTGGTCTTCGTCGGCTTTGCCATCCTGGCCGGCATGTGGCCCTTCCACACCTGGGCGCCCACTGGCCACGTCGCTGCGCCCACCGCCGCCTCCATGCTGCTCGCCGGGGTCGTCATGAAGCTCGGAGCCTACGGCTGTCTCCGCGTCGCCATGGCTCTGTTCCCGCGCGGCCTCGACGCCTGGGGATTCCACGTCCTCGGCTTTGGCTCATGGCGCGACGTCTTTGCCCTCATGGCCGTCATCGGCATCGTCTACGGAGCGCTCGTCGCACTCGTCCAAAAGGACTTCAAGTTCGTCATCGGCTACTCCAGCGTCAGTCACATGGGCTTCGTCCTGCTCGGCCTCATGACCCTCCAGCAGATCGGCCTCGACGGTGCGGTCCTGCAGATGTTCTCCCACGGCATCCTCGCCGGGCTGCTCTTCGCCGTCGTCGGCCGCATGGTCTACGACCGAACCCACACCCGCGAACTCGCCCAGTTGCAAACCATGCAACTCAGCAAGGCTCTTCCCTTCGCCGCTGCCACCTTCGTCATCGCATCCATGGCCTCCATCGGTCTGCCAGGCTTCAGCGGCTTCGTCGCGGAGCTCCAGGTGCTCATCGGTACCTGGCGCGCCTACCCACGCTTCACCCTGCTCGCCGGTCTGGGAATCGTCATCGGCATCGCCTACACCTGGCGCGTCATGCAGGTCGTCTTCTTCGGCGAACCCGCTCCCAACCAGCCCGCAACCGTCGCCCCTCTGCCTCCCATCACTATGCCCGAACGCATCGGCACCACCCTGCTCGTCGTCACCAGCGTCCTCATCGGACTCTATCCGCAACTGCTCTTGCGCATCATCGTGCCCGCCCTGCACTCGCCCCTGTTTGACGGTCTGTGGAAAGGATCCCAACAATGACCCCCTTTCCCTACTCAGAGCTGTTCTCGCTGCTCGTACCGCAAATCATCCTCGTCCTCACCGCACTGGCCGTACTCGCCGCCGACGCCTTCTTCGTCCGCGCCTCCAGCACCCGCGTTCGTATCAATCTAGGCGTCGGGCTCTCGCTCATCGGCTGCACTATCGCCATCGCCCGTACGCTGCACACCCCGCTCCAGGCCAATCTGCTCGATGGCATGATCGTCCTCAATCCACTCGTGCAGCAGATCCAAATCGTCCTGCTCCTGCTCACAATGCTGACCGTGCTGCTCCTCGTCTCCTCGACCTTCACCCAACACGTCAGTGAATACCTGGCCCTCATCCTGCTCGCCACCGTCAGCATGATGTTTCTGGTCAGCACCCAAAATCTACTGCTCATCTTCCTCGCGCTGGAGATGCTCAGCCTCTCGCTCTACATCCTCACCGCATTCAACAAGAGCAGCGGTCAGTCCGCAGAGGCCGCCCTGAAGTACTTCCTCTTCGGCGGCACCTCCGCAGCCTTTCTGCTCTTCGGCTTCAGCCTCCTCTACGGCTTCTCCAATACGACCAACCTCACCCACATCGCCAGCGCCATCCACGGACCATCGCTGGACCCGCTGCTGATCGTCGCCATCGTAATGGTTATCGTCGGTCTCGGCTTCAAAGTCGCCGCAGTCCCCTTCCACTTCTGGGCCCCCGACGTCTATCAGGGAGCGCCCGCACCCAGCGCAGCCTTCATCGCATCCGGCTCCAAGGTCGCAGCCTTCTACGTCCTCTACCAGGTCATGGTCATCGGTCTCGCCGGCGCCGAGGGCGGTGCAACCTGGCACACCTACGCCCCAGGCTGGGTCCCTGTCCTCGCCATCGTCGCCGTGCTCTCCATGGTCCTCGGCAACCTCGTCGCCATTCGCCAGACCAGCGTCCGCCGCCTGCTCGCCTACTCCGCCATGGCCCACGCCGGATACATGCTAATCGGCATCCTCGCCCATACAGAACAGTCCCTCCCAGCCCTGCTCTACTACGCCATCACCTACGCCGTCACCGTTCTCGGCGCATTCGGCGTCGTCGCCCTCGTCGAAGCCAACACGGGCGGAGACACCCTTGCCCACTTCGCCGGCCTCAGCCGCCGCGCCCCCAACGCCTCATTCTGCATGTTCATCTTCCTCCTATCCCTCGCCGGAATCCCGCCCCTCGCAGGCTTCTTCGGCAAGTTCTATCTCTTCTCCGCAGCCCTCGCCACCCCTGCACCCACCCTCGGCCTCATCTGGCTGGTCGTGCTCGCCGTCGCCATGAGCGCAGTCTCCCTCTACTACTACCTCCGCGTCCTCAAAGCCATCTACGTCACCGACCCACCCGCAGATGCAGCCACCATCCGCACTCCCTTCGTGCACAATCTCGTGTTCGGCCTGATCGCGGCCAGCCTGGTGCTGCTGGGCTGCACCCCCAACCTGCTGCTCCACTGGCTACGCCACGCCGTAGACCTGGTAGCCTCCCGCTAACTCAACCCGCAACCAAGCCCGCTGCCACCACCACGCAGGTCATCGGCGCACCAGCGAAAGTCCGCAGCACTGCGCGTTCTCTTCTTGTTCTCAGGGAAATTGTGCAGGAATGTTGATTCTTTGGTGGAGCTGAGCGGGATCGAACCGCTGACCTCCTCGTTGCGAACGAGGCGCTCTCCCAGCTGAGCTACAGCCCCCCACCAGACACAGCCAACGCACCCGAACCACAGGCGCACGCCATGTCGATCAACTCTTCGAGTGTACCAGCAGCCAGCACTTCGCTAAACCCTGCGCGCCGCTCGCAGCGTCAGGGCCAGCGTCATCACCAGTGTCATCGCCCACACGCCCCGTCACCACCG
>DAICZO010000322.1 GCA_027311125.1 Acidobacteriaceae bacterium | reverse complement strand
ACCCCCCACCGCGGAGTCTTCCGCAGCATCGGCCATTTCTTCAAACGCGTCTTTACCGGTGGCTAACCCGCCTCTCTCTCCGCCTGCGCTACAATCGTAGGGTTGCGGACAAGTCCACAGCCACGCACTCGCGGCGTCTGTTCGGTCCCCAACACAGCTTGCTACCTCAAGCAAAAACGCACAGAATCAGGGGTTTTTCTTCTATGTCGATTCCCGCAACGCAGATGCGCCCGGGCATGATCATCAAGCACAACAATGACCTGCACCTGGTCTTCTCCGTGGAGCACCGCACGCCCGGCAACCTTCGCGCCTTTATCCAGGCCAAGCTCCGCAACATTCGCACCGGCGGCATGTTTACCGAGCGCTTCCGCTCCCCCGACCCCATCGACCGCGTCATCGTCGACGAAGTCAAAATGGAGTTCCTCTACAACGACGGTGACGACTACTACTTCATGGACGAGGCCTACGAGCAGACCATGCTCAAGCGCGAGACCCTCGGCGATGCCGTCGAATATCTCATCCCAAATCTCAGCATCAGCGTCAGCTACTACGACGGTAAGGCCGTCGGTATCGAGCTGCCCGGCGTCGTTGAGATGACGGTGATGGAGACTGAGCCGGGCATCAAGTCCGCCACCGCCTCTTCCGTGACCAAACCTGCCAAGATGGAAACCGGCCTCGTCGTCGCGGTCCCGCCCTTCATCAATGAAGGCGAAAAGATCCGTGTCGATACCGCCGAAGGCGCCTACATCAGCCGGGCATAGACCATGGTCAAGCACTTCCTCGTCAAAGGTCGCGTGCAGGGAGTCGGCTTCCGCTGGTTTGTGCAGCGCGAAGCCGCTGAACTCAGTCTTCGCGGCTGGGTCCGCAACAATGACCTGGGCCACGTGGAAGTCGTCGCCGCTGGTCCGGAAGAAGACCTGACTGAACTGAAAGCCGCCCTCCACCAAGGCTCCCGCGGCAGTCGCGTGGATGCCGTGGTGGAACACGAACTGGCTGAGGCCGAAGCCGCACAACTCGGCCCATTTGAGATTGAAGGAGCCTGGTAAACACCATGTCAATTCCCATTAACTGCGAGCCGCTCAAGGAACTCATCCGGACGGTACCTGACTTCCCCAAGCCCGGCATCCTCTTCTACGACATCACCACGCTGCTCAAGGATCAGGCTGGCTTCGCACAGCTTATCGATGCGCTTGCCGCGTACTACATCGGCAAGGACATCGACCTGGTGCTGGGCATCGAGGCCCGCGGGTTTATCTTTGGCCCAGCCCTGGCCTACCGGCTCAATGCCGGCTTCGTACCGGTGCGTAAGCCCAAGAAACTGCCCGCACCCACCGCCCGCGTCAGCTACGACCTGGAGTACGGCACCGACGCACTCGAGATCCACCTGGACGCCATCAAGCCTGGTCAGCGCGTCATCATCGTCGACGACCTGCTCGCCACCGGCGGCACCATGCAGGCCACCGTGCAACTGGTCCGCCAGCTAGGCGGAGATATCGCTGGCCTTGCCTTTGCCATCGAACTCGACTTCCTCAACGGCCGCAGCAAGTTTCCAGAGTACGACGTCTTCAGCCTGCTCCACTACAACGAGTAATCACCTCCGGCCACGCCACAATCTATTCCGTAGCTACTACCGCCGCTCCGCGCTTCTGTGGATCGTTGTTGCGGCAGAACGCGGAGTGAGTTGCCACCGAAGTGGAGCATTCGCCGCGTTTTGCCTTTGCAAGTTGCTTTTGCTCTTGCCTGGTGCTGCGCGCAACGCGAGTGAAATCCATGTCTAGGGGTCGAGACATGGATTTCACTCGCGTGCAGTATACTTTCGGTCGTCTCAGACAACCTCCGGCACCTGAGTCCAAGTGAGAGTCTCTCCTGATGAAGCTTTCGTATGCTCTTCCTGCTCTGCTCGCCCTGATCTCTCTGGCTTCACCGCCCTTGGTCTCTGCCAGCTCCCCCACGCCAGCCGAACTCGCCGCCCGGCTCAAACAGAGCGCAGCCACCAGTTCCCTCTACGATCCCGCTCTGAAGCCCTGGCACCTCAAGCTCGCCGTTCAGCTCTACGATCCGGCAGGCAAGCCTTCCGAAACCGCTGCGATTGAGGAGTGGTGGGCCGGCCCTGCGCTTTATCGCATCGACTACTCAAGCCCTTCTTACTCCGCGACCGAGGTCCACAATCAGCAGGGCGATTTCTTCTCCTCCAAGACTGCGGAACCACCTTACCTCCTCGAGCAGGCCCTTCGACACGTCGTTCACCCCATGCCCACAGAAAAGGAGATCACGGAAGCCGTTCCAGACGAAAGAAACATGACCTTTGGCAAGCTTCCGCTCGCCTGCGTCATGCTTGATCAGCCGATTAAGATGGTCGCCTATCCTCCCATCGGCCTGTTCCCCACTTACTGCCTCGATCCCAAAACAGACACCCTTCGAATTTCCTATGAATTCGGTACCGAACTCACCGTGCGCAATCACCTCGCTACCTTTCAAGGCCGCACCATAGCCTTGGATACAGAGACCCAGATGGCAAACGTACAGGCCATCAGTGAGCATCTTGAAAAGCTCGAAGCCCTAACAAGCAACTTCTCCTTCGATCCATCTGCTGACCTTGAGAAAGCGTCCGCGCTGCCCACTACCGTTCCTGATGGAGTCATGGCCGGTCGCAGATTAAGGGGAGAAGCACCAATATACCCAGCCGCTGCAAAGGGCAGGCATGCCACCGGTACTGTAGAAATGCAGGCCATCATCGGCACTGACGGGCACGTCCATGCCCTCAAGCTTGTTTCAATACCCGATCCCGATCTCGCCATGGCTGCACTTGCTGCGGTAAGAACCTGGGTTTACGAGCCCTTTCGCCTTAATGGCGTGCCCGTTAGCGTCGTCACGACAGTCAAGGTCAACTTCAACTTAAGCCACTGATTCTGCCCTTCGTCCCAACCTGATACCTTTCCTTTCCCGAAGCATCCAATCACAAACAGCAGAAAGCGAGAACCTCATCATCATGAAGTCCCACGGTTACGCAGCACACGATCCGAAGTCTCCCCTTGTCCCCT
>DAICZO010000314.1 GCA_027311125.1 Acidobacteriaceae bacterium | reverse complement strand
CCGTTGGGGTGAGTGACGGTGCCGGGTTCGGGGTACATGCGGTCGCGGTGGAAGGGGAGGTTTTCTGGCTCAGTGAAGGGGACGGGCTGGCGACCGAGGAGGGGAAGCGTGTGGGTCTCGCGGATGGCGGCAAGTTTGGATTCGACCTGGGCGGGATCGACGGTGTCGGGTGCTTCGCCGAGGAGGCCGAGGAGGATGGCGCGGTCGGTGCCGTGGCCGAGGCCGGTGAGGGCGAGCGAGCCGTAGAGATGGACGACGACACGAGCGGTGCGGGGGAGTTGGCCGGAGGTGTCGAGTTGCTGGACGAAGCGCAGGGCGGCACGCATGGGCCCGACGGTGTGAGAGCTGGAGGGTCCGATGCCGATCTTGAAGAGTTCGAAGAGGCTGGTATTCACGAGAGCTATTGTAGGCGCGGCGAGGGTGGTCGTCGTTGGGGGTGTGATGGCGAGGTGTGGTGGAGTGCTATACTCGGCGAAATTCCTGCCTCACGGATGTACCAGGCCAACCATGCTTTTCAAAGCTCGTAGTGCAGCAGTGTATGGGATTGATGCCCATATTATTGACGTCGAAGTGGATTACTCCGGCGTCCGATTAGACAAAGAGATTTTCAGTACGGTGGGGTTGCCGGATGCGGCGGTACGTGAGAGTCGCGACCGGGTGCGATCGGCGATCAAGAACTCCGGGTTCGATATTCCGCCGACGCGGATCACGATTAATCTGGCTCCTGCGGACCTGAAGAAAGAGGGTTCGGGGTTCGATCTGCCGATTGCGATCGGGATACTGGGTGCGTATGGTGCGCTGCACATCAAGGACCTGGATGACTACCTGCTGGTCGGGGAGCTGGGGCTGGACGGGAGTCTGCGGGCGGTGCAGGGGATGCTGCCGATTGCGGGGGCGGCGCTGGCGAAGGGGATCAGGAACCTGATTATTCCGGCGAGCAATGCGCGCGAGGCGGCGGTGGTGCAGGGCGTGAATGTGTATCCGGTGAAGAGCTTGCTGGAGGTGCGGGAGCTGCTGAACTCGGCTTCGTTTGGGACGATGTCGGCGGTACCGTTGACGTTGGAGACGGGGAATCTGCTGAACGAGATGCAGCATTTTCCTTTCGACTTCAAGGATGTGCGGGGGCAGCATGTGGCGAAGCGAGCGCTGGAGGTGGCGGCCGCGGGGGGACACAATATTCTGATGATTGGACCGCCGGGGTCGGGGAAGACGATGCTGGCGAAGCGGCTGCCGTCGATACTGGCTCCGCTGCGGTTTGAGGAGGCGCTGGAGACGACGAAGATTCACTCGGTGGCGGGAGTGTTGGATGCGGAGCAGGGGCTGGTGATGCATAGGCCCTTTCGGTCGCCCCACCATACGGTTTCGGACGCGGGGCTGATTGGGGGCGGGATGATACCGCGGCCGGGCGAGGTAAGCCTGGCACATAATGGGCTGTTGTTTCTGGATGAGCTGCCGGAGTTTCCGCGGAATGTGCTGGAGGTGTTGCGGCAGCCGCTGGAGGATGGGATGGTGACGATCTCGCGGGCGGCGATGAGCTTGAGTTTTCCGGCGCGATTTATGCTGGCGGCAGCGATGAATCCTTGTCCGTGCGGGTACTTCAATGACAAGAGCCGCGACTGTATGTGTACCCCGCCGATGATTCAGCGGTATGTGAGCAAGGTTTCGGGGCCGCTGCTGGACCGGATCGACATCCACATTGAGGTTCCTGCAGTGCAGTATAAGGAGTTGCGGGGCGGATCGGCGGCGGAGGGTTCGGCGGAGATTCGGGAGCGGGTGCTGCAGGCGCGGGCCAGGCAGCATGAGCGGTTCAGCGAGACGGGCGAGCGCACGAAGGGCTCGTCGAAGGGAGCTTCGCGGGCGATATTTTCAAATTCCCAGATGAACACGCAGCAGATCCGTATCCACTGCGAGCTTTCGTCGGACGCGGAGCGCCTGCTGGAGCGGGCGATGCAGCAGCAGGGGCTGAGTGCACGGGCCCATGACCGGATACTGAAGGTGGCACGGACGATTGCCGATCTGGGGGGTGAGGCAGATATTGCAGTGAAGCATATTGCGGAGGCGATTCAGTATCGGACGCTGGATCGGAGCTACTGGTCATGAGTTGAAAGGAGTTGCGGGAGGGGGTTGGAAGTTGCGGATTGGGAAAATCCTATTTCTGGGATATAATTTTCCACAGGTTTCCAAAAAAAGTATTGACCTTGGGGCTCAGACAGTTTACGTTCCATAAGTGCCCGGTTTCATGGCGCAATCGTGATGGGTTATGGCATGGTTGCAGATTTTCGACGCGTATTTATTTGACGTTGAGAGGTCTTGAATATCGGGGTCTGTTTCATTCCGGAGCGGGGTAAACGCTAGATCACACGGGAGACAGAGGTGAAAGATCCCCGTAGTCGCTTGCGACTGCGATGACTTTTCCTGCGATTTTTGAAAGTGATGCGGTTTTTTGTTGGTTGACGATTAATGCAATCTTCCAAGGGAGTTTGCGCGTCTAACGGTAGTAGAACGAGTTACGGGCTTTTGAATTGAAGCGAATTTGTATCTGGCTATTTGTATCTAACTAAAAGAACGCCAGCGAGCCGAAGATCGGCTGTCCAGCCTGGCAAGATGAAAGAGGAGAATTATGCGCTCAGATTTGATTTTTGGAGCCCTTACCCACGTCAACAACCGTTATGAGCTGTGCCAGCTGGCCTCGAAGGCGACTCGTAAGCTGCATAAGCCGAACACTCGGTTGCAGGATACGACGAACGAAGTGCTGGATCGCTTCAAGGATACGATTCCGATGGACGAGTCTGGCGAAGCTGTCGTCGAGAAGGTACAATTGCAGGAACGCCGCGCGGCTTAGCGCGCGGCTGTTGCTGTATTCCCTAACGTAACGCTATTCAACCATCCACCTGCATTACAACCCACCTGCACGGCACACACTCCTTAATCCTTCTGGCCTTCCGCTCGACCCCCTCGTCACGCAGATTTCGCCTCAGTACATAACATCCCTCCTATCCATACACTGCAAGGTAAACAATGACCATTTCTGAACTGAAAGAACACAATATTGCGGAGCTAGGTAAGCTCGCGCGCGGTCTGGACATCGCTGGCACCAGCGGACTGCGGAAACAAGACCTTATTTTCAAGATTCTGCAGGCGCAGAGCGAGAAAGAAGGTCATATTTTTGCGGAAGGAGTGCTGGAGATTCTGCCGGATGGGTATGGGTTTCTGCGCTCGCCTGATTACAACTATTTGCCGGGCCCGGACGATATTTACGTTTCACCTTCGCAGATCCGCAAGTTTGATCTGAAGACGGGTGACACGATCAGCGGCAACGTTCGTCCTCCGCATGAAGGCGAGAAATACTTTGCGCTTGTGAAGATTGAGGCGATCAACTTCGAGTCTCCGGAAGAGACGCGGAACAAGATTCTGTTCGACAACCTGACCCCGCTATATGCGCAGGAGCGCATCAAGATGGAGACGGTGCGGGAGCACATCAGTGGGCGGGTGATGGACCTGTTGACGCCGGGGGGTAAGGGGCAGCGTGGATTGATTGTTGCTCCGCCGCGTACGGGTAAGACGATGCTGTTGCAGTCGATCGCGAACAGCATTACGTCGAACCATCCTGAGGTGGTGTTGATTGTGCTGCTGAGCGACGAGCGTCCGGAAGAAGTGACGGACATGCAGCGCAGCGTGAAGGGCGAAGTGATCAGCTCCACGTTCGATGAGCCAGCGGCGCGCCACGTACAGGTGGCCGAGATGGTGATCGAGAAGGCGAAGCGGCTGGTGGAGCATAAGCGCGACGTGGTGATTCTGCTGGACTCGATTACGCGTCTGGCGCGCGCGTACAACACGATTGTGCCGCCTTCGGGCAAGGTTCTGTCGGGCGGTGTGGACTCGAATGCGCTGCAGCGTCCGAAGCGGTTCTTCGGTGCGGCCCGTAACATTGAAGAGGGCGGTTCGCTGACGATCATTGCGACGGCTCTGGTGGATACCGGCTCGCGGATGGACGAAGTGATCTTCGAGGAGTTCAAGGGAACGGGCAACATGGAAGTGATTCTGGATCGCAAGCTGGTAGATAAGCGTGTGTTTCCGGCGATCGATATCCAGCGCTCCGGAACGCGTAAGGAAGAGCTGCTGATTCCGAAGGAAGATCTGCAGCGGACGTGGATTCTGCGTAAGGTGCTGAACCCGCTGTCGCCGGTTGAAGCGATGGAGTTGCTGACCGACAAGCTGGCAAAGACGCGCAACAACCAGGAGTTCCTGCACAACATGAGCTCGATCTAGCGGCTGTACGCAGGGTGAATCGTGCTTTTGGCACAACAGACAATCAACGGGGCCCCGGGAGATTTCCGGGGCCTCGTTGCGTCAGTAGCCATTAGAG
>DAICZO010000297.1 GCA_027311125.1 Acidobacteriaceae bacterium | reverse complement strand
AGCCCCGGCCGGGCCGTAGACGGTTTGGGCGGGGGCGACGACGGTGGAGGCACCGGCGATCTGGGAGGGGCTCATCGAGCCGCCCCAGACGGTGGAGGTCTGGCCCCCGAAGCGGGAACCAATGAGGCTGTTCATTACGCTCCAGTTACGCCGTAGGCCGGCGTAGCGTTCGGGATCACCTGGCCGACGATCAGGTTGATCTGTGCTGTGCCCTGGAAGATGTCCCCCAGCTGGATCACAGACTGGGAAGTCGTCGATACGTAGGCCTCGGCGCTGTCGAGCAGCCCCAGGTTCAGCTGCGAGAGGGCGTTGCGGAAATTCCACACGAGGACGCCCGCCGGCCTATACGGGACACCGAAGGCGATCAGGAAGTCATCCTCTTTCCGCACCAGCGTGGGCTGGTCGACGAGCTGGCCGTCGATGTAGAGCTTCAGCCGGGCCGGCCATGCGGCGTCGGTGCGCACGCCCGATGCCCTCGCCTCGAAGATGAGCTGGTCGACGTAGCCACCGCCGTAGGCCGGGAAGTAAACCGGGGTGTTGGTCGAGCTCGTGACCGACGGCACGCCCTGCAGCATCTTGTACTGTCGCGAGCTGCCGAGCTGCGGGGGCGCAATGTTGACGCTGTTGGGGATGAGGTAGTCGCTGACATCGACCTGGACGGTGATCGTGGGAAGCGTGGCGGGTGCCGTGAGGTACACCGATGCGGACGAGCCGAGGGTCCAGGTGATCTGGGGCAGCTGGGAAGCCGCGTTCATCCCGAGGACGCCGATGCCGCCGGCGAGGTACTCGAGCGGTAGGTAGCTCTCGAAGGAGAAGTCGCCGCAGCCGGTACCGATGGGCGTAGTCAGGGGCGTCCAGCTGGCCAGCTCCGTTACGTCGGCGTACTTCTGAGCGCCGAAAGAGCCGTTGATGAGAGGGAGCAGGAAGAGGGCCTCGTAACCCGGCAGCGAGATGAGGTTGTTGCCCTCGGCGTCTTGGAGCAGCACCTGGGCGACCACGTTGAAGGGGGCATCGGTCGTGCCGAAGCCGGCCGTGCCGGCCCCGAAAGCGGCTGTCGTGGCGCCGGTGCCGCCTACGGCTGCGATGTTGACCCGGAAGCCACGAGCATAGGCCGAAGTGGCCACCAGGGGCTGGGTGATCGTGGCGCCGAAGGCCTGGCCCGAGACGGTGTACATGGGGGCGTTGCTGGCGAAGGTGTAGCGCCGGAACGGCCCACCCGGGGCCTGCAGCGTGGTCTGGGGCTGCGGGGTCTGGATGGTCGTGGCGTTGCCGCCACCGGTTGAGCCCTGCGTGGCCATCATCTGGGCATTGGTCGAGTCCGCTAGAGCAGCTGCAAGCTCTGCCCAAGCGCTGTGGAAGGTGTGCTTCATGAGGTCCTTTACGCTCCGACCGCGACCGCTTGGGCGAGGCCACCGATGATGCCGCCCGTCTCACCCTGCTGCACCTTGCGCTTCGCCGCCAGCCGGACGCTGAAGAACGCGATGTTGAACAGGAAGATGGCGCCGAGTGTGAGATCGAACTGACGCTGGGTCAAAAGCTGTCCTTAGGTTTGGGAGCAGCTTCCTGCTCTCCTACCCCCTCTCATGTCGCCAATTCCGAATTCCTGTCATGCGAGGGGAAAAATACCGGTAGGGCCTTGACTGTTAGCTAGCACGGGGATAACATGAGGACATAGCAGATAACGAGCAGCTGGACGAAGCTAGCTACTACCAGAGCTGGGAAGAGTACGAGGCCGAGGAATGGCGTCGCACGTGCGAGCTCACCCACGAGGACATCCTGCGCATCTGCGGGTTCAAAGGAGCAGTCAAGCAATGAGCCCCATCAGGAAAGTTTTCGCCGTGACGATAGTCGTCATGTTGACTATCCAGTTAGTTCTCTTCATTGAAGCCGCCATCGTGTACTACATAAC
>DAICZO010000287.1 GCA_027311125.1 Acidobacteriaceae bacterium | reverse complement strand
TTCTTCCACAGTCCACCCATCTTGCGCATGTCCTGCTCGCCCTAGAGTGCGTTAATCACCGAACCAGCCGCGAGGAACAGCAGCGCCTTGGAGAACGCATGCGTCAGCAGATGGAAGATGCCAGCCGTGTACGCGCCAACTCCGCACGCCAGAAACATGTAGCCAAGCTGCGAGACGGTGGAGTACGCCAGCACCCGCTTGATGTCGTGCTGCACCATGCCGATGCACGCAGCGAAGATCGCCGTCGCAGCGCCGATAATGGCGACCACGCCAAGCGCGTAGGGCGAGCGGTCAAACAGCGTATGGCAACGCGCCACCATGTAAATACCGGCCGTCACCATGGTCGCCGCGTGGATCAGTGCGGAGACCGGCGTCGGGCCTTCCATCGCGTCAGGCAGCCAGACATACAGCGGAATCTGCGCAGACTTTCCAGCAGCGCCCACCACCAGCAACAGCGCAATCGCTGTCAGCACGCCGCCATGCCAGTCCGGGTTCACCGTAATTGCGTTGAAGACGTGGCCGAAGTCCAGCGAGCCAAAGTGCGCGACGATCAGAAACATCGCCAGCAGGAAACCAAAGTCGCCGATGCGGTTGACTATGAAGGCTTTTTTCCCGGCGTTGGCAGCGGAGTCCTTCTTGAAGTAAAAGCCGATCAGCAGGTAAGAGGCCAGTCCAACGCCCTCCAAGCCCACGAACAGCAGCAGGAAGCTACTCGCCAGCACCAGCACCGACATGAAGAACATGAACAGGTTCAGATACGCAAAGAAGCGCCAATAGCCCTCTTCGTGCGCCATATATCAGGCGGAGTAGAGGTGGATCAGAAAGCCGACACCCGTGACCACGCCCAGCATGATCAGCGTCAGATGATCGACCGTAAACGCGAAGTCGACATGGAAGCCGGTGATGGCAATCCACGGGCGGCTGATGATCTCAATGCTCTCCGGAGCGCCGGCAGCCTTCATCGTCGCCCACAGCCAGGCGACCAGCGCGGCTGGAATCGCAGTGCAGAGCAGAGCCACGGCGGTCACGGCGGCACGGGGCAGTTTGCGTCCAAGCGTCCCGTTGATCAGGAAGCCGGCGAAGGGCAGCAGCGGAATGAACCAGAGGTAAGAAGAGGGCATCATTTAGGTTCGGGTGCTCATAGTTTCATCAGGTTGATCTGGTCGACGTTCAGGGTCTGACGCGCGCGGAAGATAGCAATGATGATGGCCAGTCCCACGGCGGCTTCCGCAGCGGCGACGACCATGACGAAGAAGACAAATATCTGGCCGCTGACCTGGTGCCACATGTGCGAGAACGCCACAAAGGTCAGGTTCACAGCGTTCAGCATCAACTAAATGGAGATGAAGATCGTGATGATATTGCGCTTGATCAGGAAGGCCGCAATACCAATGGAGAACAGAATTGCACCAAGGACGAGATAGTAAGCGATAGGAACTTGAGCGGACATAGTCTACTGCTCCTTCCGGGCAAGCACGACGGCCCCGAGGATAGCTACCAGAATCAGGATGGACGTGACCTCGAACGGCAGCAGCAGGTCGCGGAACAGCAGGCGGCTAATCTCGGCAATATTGTTCACGGAGTGGCTCAGGTAGCCGCCCAGGTCGGTGCCCCCCATGGCCTTGCGCTCCGAAAGGAATACAAAGCTCAGCAGGCAGAAGATCGCGGCTGCGCCCGGAAAGCCTGCGATATACGCAATGCGGCTGCCGGTGGTACGCTCTTCTTCGCCAGCATTCAACAGCATGATCACGAAGACGAACAGCACCATAATGGCGCCGGAGTATACGATCACCTGGGCCGCGGCCAGAAACTCCGCACCCAGCGACCAGTACAGCACCGCCAGAGACATCATGACGACCACCAGCGACAGTGCGCTGTTGATGGGATGACGCTGCAGCAGCAGATTGATGGCTCCAGCTACCGCGAGCGCTCCAAAGATAAGGAAGAGGGCAAGTTGCATGATGGTCCGCTATTTCCTTCTTGAATCCGTTGCGTCTGCTTCGTCTTGTACAACCAGTAAGACAGTAAGAGACAGTGTGCGGCTACCTGTTGATTGTAAAGCAGGTAGTCGCGTAGAAACTATCGACAACACTAACCACGCAGCGCCATGACCAGGCTGGTGACGATGATGTTCAGCATGGCCAGCGGCAGCAGAAACTTCCAGCCAAAGCTCATCAGCTGGTCATACCGGAACCGCGGCAGCGTGCCGCGAACCCAGATGTACAGAAGCAGAAACGCCAGAACCTTGGCGACAAACCACAGCACCGGCAGCACAGCCTGAACGATCGCTCCACCAAACGCCGGGATCAAATGCCCGAAGGGGCTGGCCGGGCCGCCAAAGAACAGCAGCGTGGCCACACAGGCGACCGTGATCATGTTGGCGTACTCCGCCATAAAGAACATCGCGAACTTCATGGAGCTGTACTCGGTGTGGTATCCAGCTACTAGTTCGGACTCAGCCTCGGGCAGGTCGAATGGCGAGCGGTTGGTCTCCGCATAGGCTGCCATCAGGTAGAAGAAGAAGGCCACAAACTGGAATCCGCCGAAGACATTCCAGGACAAAGCGCCATGGGCCGCCTGACTATCTACAATGTCACGCAGCCGCAGCGACTGTGCGCGTAGCACCACGCCTACCAGCGAGAGGCCAAGCGCCAACTCATAGCTGATCATCTGCGAGGTCGCTCGCAGGCTGCCCAGCAGCGCAAACTTGTTGTTCGAAGACCAGCCCGAAAGAGCAATTCCGTACACCCCGATCGAGGTGATGCCAAGGATCACCAGAAGACCGATGTTCAAATCGGCGACGGCGAACATGTCCACACCCTTCACATGCTGGACGGCTCCAAAGGGAACCACCGAGATGGAGATCAGCGAGCAGGCCAGCGCAATGATCGGCGCGATGATAAACAGAGGACGCTCAGCGGCCAGTGGCAGCAGGTCCTCCTTCAGGAATAGCTTGATGCCGTCGGCGAGCGGCTGCAACAGACCAAAGGGACCGGTGCGCGAGGGTCCCCAGCGGTTCTGCATACGCCCTAGAACCTTACGCTCCAGCAAGACCGTGTAAGCCACCGCCGTCAGCGTAATCACGAGGACGACAGCGATCTTGAGGATGCTGAGCAGCAGGAATGTCTGGAACTGGCTTAGATGGCTCACGGTGTCTGGATGCGCTCCTATAGTTGCCTTGCTGTTAGTCGGCGGCGGTTTGGATCTGTGTCAGGTTATTGGCCCGGAGGATCTCGTTCTGCTGCAGGTCGGAGAGCATGGCGGAGTAGCGGCCAAGCGTGCCGGACGTGAACAACGTATCGTTGGCCGGCACCACCAGGTCGCGGCGGTTGCTGATCTGCACCAGCGGTGTGGCCGCCGGTGACAGATGCTGATCGTTTCCGGAGAGCAACTGCAGGCGCAGGATGTTGTAGCCCGGAACCAGGCGCTGAATCTCATCGAGAATCGCGAACGAATCGAAGGGGCTCAGGCGCGGCTCCATGTTATTCGCCGTCAGCCACACCGCATGACGGTCGGCCTCGCCGGACTGCACGCCGCGGGTCTGGCCCATATCGGCGCGCAGCCCCTTGCCAAACGG
>DAICZO010000277.1 GCA_027311125.1 Acidobacteriaceae bacterium | reverse complement strand
GTGGCGGGGCAGCTTGGGGGTGCTGACGAGCAGAGCTGGATTCTGGAGGACGTGGCCTTCTTTGGCGAGCCACTTGAACCAACTGCGGACGGCGGCGAGGGCGCGGGCGGCGCTGGCTTTGGTGAGTCCGCGCTGGTAGAGCTGGCCGAGGTAGGCGCGGATGTGGAGATGGTCAACGGTGCTGATGGGAGCCTGGTCGCCGAGGCTGGACTGGAGGTAGTCGACGAAGTTGCGGACTTCGCGGTTGTAGGCGCGGACGGTGTGCTGAGAGGCGCCGCGCTCGTTGGCGATCATGGCGAGGAAGCGTTCGGCGAGTGGGGTGAGGTCAGACACTGGCTGGGATCCTTCGCTGTCCGCGGGGGTGATGGAGGCGATGCACGGCCTTGAGGTGTCCGAGAGCGACGTGGGTGTAGACCTGGGTGGTGGCGATGTCGGCGTGTCCGAGGAGGGTCTGGACGCTGCGGAGGTCGGCACCGTGCTCGACCATGTGGGTGGCACAGCTGTGGCGGAGTTTGTGGGGGCTGGCGTGTCGGTTGGTGGCTCGGACCATCTCCCAGACCCACTGGCGGGTGAGGGGATTGCCGCGGACGCTGAGGAAGAGGGCTCGTTGGACTCCGGCTTTGACTAGGCCGGGGCGACCGAGTTTGAGGTATTGTTCGAGCGCCTGGATGGCGGAGCGGCCGAGGGGGACGATGCGTTCTTTGTCGCCTTTGCCGCGGACCTGGGCGCGGGCCTGATCGAGGTGGAGATCCTCTTCGCGGAGGGCACAGATTTCGCCGACGCGGAGGCCTCCGGCGTAGAGGAGTTCGAGGATGGCGTGGTCGCGGAGAGCGAGGGCGTCGGCATCGGGGGCGTGGGCGGCGTTGCCGGTGCGCTGGAGCATGTCGGCGACTTCGCTTTCGGCGAGGGATTTGGGGAGGATCTTCCAGGAGGAAGGTGTTTCGACGTTGACGGTGGGGTCGTGCTGGATGCGCTTGTCGAGCAGGAGCCAGCGGAAGAAGCCGCGGAGGCAACTGAGCTTGCGGGCGATGGAGCGGGACTCGACGGCGTGGCTCCGCAGGCCTTCCATGAAGGCGCTGACGTCGGCCTGGGTGGCGGTGAGGAGGAGACCGTGGTGCTGCTCGAGGTGTTCGGCGAACTGTTCGAGGTCGCGGCGGTAGGCCTCGCAGGTGGCAGGGCGCATGCCTTTTTCTACCTGGAGGTAGGCGCAGAACTCCCGGACTGTTCGAACATTTCCCGAGAGCTGGCCCGCACCTGGCATAGAAGATGATTATCGGCGCAAGGGATGGGTAAAACGTGTAGATTGGCGTGGTTGGAACCCACCTCGCCAGCACCAGATTTGCCACTTGCGCGGGTGGAGATGGAGGACGGTGCGGCCACTGGTAAACTATGGCTAGTCATGTTTGAAAACCTAAGCGACAAGCTACAACGCTCCTTTAAGAATCTGCGCGGTCAGGGTACGTTGACCGAAGAAAATATCTCCGAAGCGATTCGGGAGATTCGTCTGGCCCTGCTGGAGTCTGACGTTAACCTGAATGTGGTGAACGAGTTGGTGGAGCATATCCGCAGCCGGGCACTGGGGACCCAGGTGACGACGGCGCTGTCTCCTTCGGAGCAGATCGTCAAGATTGTGCATGACGAGTTGGTGACGCTGCTGGGCAAGGACACGGCGCGGTTCAAGACTTCGTCGCAGCCGCCGAGCGTGATCCTGATGGCGGGGCTGCAGGGGTCGGGTAAGACGACGACCAGCGGGAAGCTGGCGCAGTGGCTGAAGAAGGGTGGGCATCGTCCGATGCTGGTGTCGGTGGACGTGTATCGTCCGGCGGCGCGGGAGCAGTTGGCGATTGTGGCTCGTTCGACGGGCTCGAATATTTATGAAGGCGACCTGAAGGGTGAGGTTGCCAATACCGATCTGGTGCTGCGGTTGGCGAAGGAAGCCAAGCGGGATGCGGCGAACTATGGCTGCGACATCCTGATTGTGGATACGGCGGGCCGTAACCAGATCGATTCCGCGCTGATGGATGAGATGGCGCAACTGAAGAAGCTGCTGAATCCATCGGAGATCTTGTTTGTTGCCGATGCGATGACGGGCCAGGACGCGGTGAATTCGGCCAAGGCGTTCAACGATCTGCTGACGATTACCGGTGCGGTGCTGACCAAGATGGACGGCGATGCTCGTGGTGGCGCAGCGCTTTCGATTCGTCAGGTGACGGGCGCGCCGATCAAGTTTCTGGGTACGGGGGAGAAGCCGGATGCCTTTGAGCCGTTCCACCCTGACCGTATTGTCTCGCGCATTATGGGGATGGGCGATATCGCCACGCTGTTGGAGCGGGCGGAAGAGAAGCTGGACAAGACGAAGGCAGAGCAGTTTGCGAAGAAGGCGTTGTCCGGGGATGGATTTTCGCTGGATGATTTTCGGGAGCAGTTGCGGCAGATCAAGAAGATGGGCAGCATGAAGTCGATTATGAAGATGCTGCCGTCGGTGGGGCCGTTCGCTGGGATGGCACAGGCCGCGGAGAATGTGGACGAGGGCCAGTTGACGCGGGTGGAGTCGATCATCAACTCGATGACGGCGAAGGAACGGGCGGATCACGAGATCATCAATGGCAACCGGCGCAAGCGTATCGCGAGGGGATCGGGTACGACGGTGCAGGACGTGAACAACCTGCTGCGGCAGTATGCGCAGATGCGGAAGATGTTCAAGATGATGGGTGGGGGCGGCGGCATCAAAGCCCAGCAGCGGATGATGAGCCAGATGCAGGGTCGGCAGAAGTTTGGGCGGTAGAAATTTATTTCTATAAGACGATCATCACTGAAGGTGACGTGGTGATTCGACTTTGTCTCAACAAGAGTTACGCAGGGCAAGCGCACTTGATGTTTATGCCTCGTAAACCTCGCTCCTGTGCCGAATACGCGTCACTGAAATCAGCAGCTTTTCATCATTGATCGTATCAACAACACGGTAGTCGCCGATTCGAATGCGCCAGTCGTGTTGACCGCCCTTTAGC
>DAICZO010000276.1 GCA_027311125.1 Acidobacteriaceae bacterium | reverse complement strand
CACTTAACCCCAACAGATACAAGACTTTACAGATAACACGTTTAGAATCAAGACTTTGCATTTCAAGTCCAAGCCTAAACCCAATCGAATGAAGACTTTGACACAAAACACCCAGAGGGGGGGGTATATGTTAGCTCCGGTTCTCGATCACCCGCTCGTACACCCGCACATACTCATGCGCAGGCTTCTCCCAGGAGAAGTCCTGAGCCATCCCTCGCCGCATCATCCGCGTCCACTCGTCCTTGTTCTGGAACGTCCCCAGGGCTCGCCCAATCGCATCCATCAGCGACTTCGGGTCGTACCCCCAGAACTTGAATCCGTTCCCGCCCCCGAACGGCTGCTCGTCAATCGTGTCGTCCAGTCCGCCCGTAGCCCGAACAATCGGAATCGTCCCATACTTCAAGCTGTAAATCTGGTTCAAACCGCAAGGCTCATACCGCGACGGCATCAGGAACATGTCCGAACCCGCCTCAATCTTGTGCGCAATCACATTGTCATACTTCACCTGCACCCGCACCTTGCTCGGATACCGCGCCGCCATCTCCGTCAGCAGCCGCTCGTAGTACTCCTCGCCATTGCCCAGCATCACCAGCACCATGTCCTCCCGCACCAGCCGATCCATGATCGCCACAATAAAGTCGAACCCCTTCTGCGTCGCGAACCGCGACACCACCCCGATCACCGCTGTCTCCTCGCCCACGCCCTCCAGCCCAAACGCATGCAGCAGGTCGCGCCGGCACTCCTTCTTGCCATCCAGCCTGTCCGCCGTATAGTGCGCTGCAATGTGCGGATCGATCGCCGGATCCCACTCGTCATAGTCCACCCCATTCAATATCCCGAACAGGTCCCCACTCCGCTGGCGCAACAGCGCATCCAGTCCATTGCCAAACTCCCCCGTCTGAATCTCCTGCGCATACTTCTGGCTCACCGTCGTCAACGCATCGGCGTACACAATCCCACCCTTCAGGAAGTTCAGCGTATCGTTCTGCTCCAGCTTCTGGTAGGTAAACATGTCCCACGGCAGCAGCAGCGTCTCCATCGTCCGCGGCGGAAACCAACCCTGATAACCCGCATTGTGGATCGACAACACCACCGGAACCCGCCGAAACACCGGGTCGAAGAAGTACACCGACCGCAGCAGTACCGCAATCATCGCCGCCTGCCAGTCGTGCACGTGGAACACATCCGGCACCCCCAGCACCTTCGTCGCCTCAATCACCGCCCGGCTGAACAACCCGAACCGCTCCGCATTGTCCGCATAATCCCCCGCCGGGGTAGCATAAAAGCTCTCCCGATCAAACAACTCCGGGCAATCCACAAAGTAATGCTGCACCCCCTCAATCAGTCCGCCATCCAGTATCCGGACAAATCGGTTGTACGAAGGAAACGGAATCGTGATGCTTGCCACCACCACTGCGGCATCGGGCACAGCCTTCGCCACCTGCCGGTAGTACGGCAGAAACACACTCACCGTATGCCCCAGCTTGGCCAGTGCTCGCGGCAAAGCACCCACTACGTCCGCCAGCCCACCTGTCTTAGCCCAGGGCGTACACTCCGATGCTGCAAATACGATATCCATGTCCGTCGTCCTCTTCCTTCATCAACAAAACGTTAGTCTATACAAGTCAGCAGGTCATTGGATGCATATGAAGCACAAGCCGAAACTCGGTCAGAACTTTCTCGTCGACGACTCCGCCCGTCACGCCATCGCGGACGCCCTCGGCGACCTCTCCCACCGCACCGTCATCGAGATCGGTCCCGGCCACGGTGCCATCACCGATATCCTCGCCACTCGCGCCCACAAGCTTATCGCGCTCGAACTCGACCCCTCCCTCGCCGCGGAACTCACCTTCCGCTTCCGCGACCAGCCACACGTCCAGATTGTCCCGATCGACGTGCTCAAAGCCGACTTCAACACACTGATTCCCCCCGGCGAGACCGCCGACATCATCGGTAACCTTCCCTACTACATCACCTCGGATATCCTGCTCAAGCTATTCCACGCCGGCGCACAAGGTCTCGTCGCCCGCGCCGTCCTCATGATGCAGCGCGAAGTCGCCGACCGGGTCTCCGCCGCGCCCGGTGTCCGCGACTATGGCCTGCTCTCCGCCACCGCCCAGATGAACGCCCAGGTCGCCAACCTCTTCACCCTGCCTCCCTCCGCCTTCTCTCCCCCACCCGATGTCCACTCCACCGTCATCCGCATGGAGTTCGCACCACGCTTCCAGGAGCTGGGCGTCGACGCCCAGGGCTTCGATATCTTCCTCCACCAGTGCTTCGCCCAGAAGCGCAAGACCCTCCAGAACAACCTCCGTGCAGCCGGCTTCACGCCCGAGATACTCACTGCATCCTGGCCCGCCTCCATCCCAGCCCTGGCCCGCGCCGAAGCCCTCCCGTTGGAGTCGATGGCCGAGCTATACCGCGCGCTCGCACCAACTCAGGTCATCTAGCCCTGCCATCTACGTAACCTTCACTTAGCCTTAGGTGCAGCGGACGCAGCCGGTGCACTAGGCGTACTCGGTGCCGGACGAGGAGCAGCCGTCGGCGGCGGCGACGTGTAGCGCGGAGAGGAATACTGGGCAGGGCG
>DAICZO010000262.1 GCA_027311125.1 Acidobacteriaceae bacterium | reverse complement strand
GTATCGTGCGGGGATAGAGACGCGTAACGTGATGATTGTCGGTGCGGGCAGGGTGGGGCACGCTCTGCGGAACCATCTGGAGGCCTTGCAGCATTTGGGCTTTCGGTTCAAGGGGTTTATTGCGCTGACGGAGCGGGAGGCGGAACAGGGGGATTCTGATGTAATTGGCGATGTGCGGAATTGCCTGTCGATTGCGCGATCGTTGTTTGTGGACGAGATATTTTTCTCGGTACCGGCGGACAAGAAGCTGGTGATCGGGATGGTGGAAGAGGCGCGGGAGATGGGGATCGACGTGCGGGTGGTTCCGGATCTGTACGACGGGTTGGCCTGGAATGCGCCGGTGGAGTATATCGGGCAGTTTCCGACGATTCCGCTGCATCGGCGTGAGTTTGCGATCGGGTCGTTTCTGCTGAAGCGGACGTTGGATATTACGCTGGCGTCGCTGGCACTGTTGGTGGGATTTCCGGTGATGCTGGGGTTAGCCATTGCGGTGCGTTTGAATTCGAAGGGGCCGATACTCTATCGAGCGCAGCGGATCGGGCGGAAGGGGCGGACGTTTGTCTGCTACAAGTACCGGACGATGGTGGTGGATGCGGAGAAGCTGAAGGCCGACCTGGAGCACATGAACGAGCGGGACAGCGTTTTGTTCAAGATTGGAAACGATCCTCGGGTGCCAAAGATCGGGCGGATTCTGCGGAAGTACTCGCTGGACGAGTTGCCACAGTTTTATAACGTACTGAAGGGCGATATGAGCCTGGTAGGGCCGCGTCCGCCGATGGCTGCGGAGGTGGAGCAGTATGACCTGTCGCACCTGCGGCGGCTGGATGTGTTGCCGGGAATTACCGGACTGTGGCAGGTGGAGGCACGGCAGGACCCCTCGTTTGACAGCTACATTTCACTGGATACGGCCTACGTGGAGAACTGGAGCGTGTGGCTGGATCTGAAGATTCTGGCGCGGACGGTTGGGGTGGTGGTGAGCGGTACGGGATCGTAGGCGAGCGGGGTGCTTACGCGGGTTGGATGCGCATTTTGTGCAGCGGACGGGGTAGACTTTAGGGGTGAAGATTGCGCTGGCACAGATCAACCCTACGGTTGGGGATTTCGTTGGGAACATTGCGAAGATAGTAGAGTACGCGGCACAGGCGGCGGGCCGGGGTGCGGCATTGGTCGTGTTTCCGGAGTTGGCGGTGTGTGGGTATCCGCCGGCGGATTTTCTGGAAAAGCGGGACTTTGTTGCGCGTGCTGAAGCTGGGATTGCGGAGCTGGCTGCGTGGACAGCGGAGGCGGGACGACCGGCGATTCTGTGCGGGTCGGTGATGGCGACAAATGCAGCGGTAGGCAAGCAGGTGCGCAATGTGGCGGTACTGCTGGCCGAGGGCAAGGTGAGTTTTGTGCAGCAGAAGATGCTGCTGCCGTTCTACGACGTATTTGATGAACAGCGGTACTTCGAGCCGGCGGTAGAGCAGGGGCTGACGCTGGTTGGTGGTCAGCCGCTGGCGATTACGGTGTGTGAAGATGCGTGGAACGACAAGAGCTTCTGGCCGCGACGGTTGTACCCGGTGGATCCGGTTGAGGAGCTGATGCGGCAGTGGGAGAAGCAGCCGACGGAGTTGGCGGGGCGGCCGCGGGTAATTCTGAATATTTCGGCTTCACCGTTCTGGCGGGGTAAACCGGAGGTTCGGGAGAAGATGCTGGCGGCGCTGGCGGAGCGACATGGCGCGTTTGTCGCGATGGTGAACCAGGTGGGCGGGAACGACAGTCTGGTGTTTGATGGCTCGTCGCTGGCGGTAGGGCCGGATGGGACCGTGATGGCTCGTGCGGCCAGCTTTGCCGAGGACCTGGTGATCGTGGATACCGACCAGCCGGGTGTGGCGGTAGAGGCCAGAACGGAGGATGTCGCGGCCACTTGGGATGCGCTGGTGTTGGGGACGCGGGACTATGTGCGAAAGTGCGGCTTCCAGAAGGCATTGGTGGGGTTGAGTGGGGGCATCGACTCGGCGCTGGTGGCGGCGATTGCGGTGGCCGCGCTGGGCGCGGAGAATGTGCTGGGCGTGGGTATGCCAAGCGAGTACTCGTCGCTGGGATCGATTGAGGATGCGCGAGGGTTGGCGAAGAACCTGGGGATACGGTTCGAGTTGCTGCCGATCCACGAGGTATTTGGAGCGTATCAGGAGGTGCTGCAGCCGTTGTTTGCGGGGACTCCGTTTGGTCTGGCGGAGGAGAATCTGCAGTCGCGGATACGGGGTGGGTTGCTGATGGCGCTCTCGAACAAGTTTGGCGCGCTGGTGCTAACGACAGGGAACAAGAGCGAGATGTCGACGGGCTACTGCACGTTGTACGGAGATATGGTGGGGGCGCTGGCGGTGATTGGCGATGTGATGAAGCTGCAGGTGTATGCGTTGAGCCGGTATGCGAACCGGGAGCGGGAGGTGATTCCGCTGGCGACTCTGGAGAAGCCGCCCTCGGCGGAGTTGCGGCCGGAGCAGCGGGATACGGATTCGCTGCCACCGTACGAGGTGCTGGACCCGATACTCGAGGCGTATGTGGAGCGGTATTGCTCCGCGGAGCAGATTGCCGAGGAGCAGGGGGTTGACGTTCTGCTGGTGCGGCAGGTCTTACAGTTGGTGGAACGGAGCGAGTATAAGCGGCAGCAGGCGGCTCCGGTGTTGAAGGTTACGCGTAAATCGTTCGGGATGGGGAGACGATTTCCCATTGCGGTCAAAGTTCAGGTGTAATAAGAAAGCTGCGCGCGGAGAGCGGCGGCAGAAGGAAGGGTTGATGTTGAAGATTTCTGGTTGGATGGTAGCGGGATTGATGATGGTTGCTGGGGTGTCTGGTGCACAGACGACCACCCCGAAGGTTCCGGCGGCAGCGCCGTTGCAGATGGAGTCGCTGGATGCGGCGAGCAAGGCTGATCCGTTTCCTGCGGTGAACCCGAAGTTTTTTACGGCTGCAACGCCAACTGTGGATACGGTGAATAGCTTCCTGAAGACGTTGTGGGGTTTCGATCCGAACCGTATGTGGCGGGTGGAGGCGATCCAGGCGACGCAGGCTCCGAATGTGAGCAAGGTAGTCGTCTTCGTCGCCGAGCGCGGAACAACTGCGAAGGTGCAGAACACTGCGTTCTTTGTGCTGCCGGATGGTGCGCATGCTCTTGCTGGCGATACGGTGGTTGCGTTTGGACCGACTCCGTTTGCGGCTACGCGGAAGATGCTGCAGGAGCGCGCCGATGGACCTACGCGCGGTGCGGCCAGCAAGGATTTTATGTTGGTGGAGTTTGCCGATCTGCAGTGCCCGCATTGCAAGGAAGCGCAGGGCACGATGGAGCAGTTGGTGAAGGACTTTCCGAATGCGCGGGTGGTGTATCAGAGCTATCCGTTGGTAGATATCCATCCGTTCGCGTTCAAGGCTGCTGCGTATGGTGTGTGTGTGGCGAAGCAGAAGAACGATGCTTACCCGGCGTATGCGTCTGCGGTGTATGACTCGCAGGCTGCGCTGACCCCGGAGACGGGCGACCAGACGTTGAAGGATGCGGTGACGAAGGCCGGTCTGGATGCGGCTGCGGTCGATGCCTGTGCCTCGACGCAGGCCACGAAGGATACGGTGAATGCCTCAATCAAGCTGGCGCAGGATGTAGGTGTGGACCAGACGCCGACGTTGGCAGTAAACGGTCGGGTGTTGGCGATCTCGCAGATTCCGTACGATACGCTGAAGTCGCTGGTAGCGTTTCAGGCTTCGCTGGATGGCGTAACCGGTGCAACTGGCCCGGGGGCGTCCACGTTCAAGGTGCCGACGCTGTCGAAGTAGTCGTAGTAAAGGTTGGTTGTAGCAAGGAAGGGGAGCACCGCGATGGCGGTGCTCCCATTTTTGCGTCTATCCGTGGGCGATGTAGAGGAATCGCAGGAGAAAGAGAGTGGCGAGGAGGTAGAGCATCCAGTCTTCGCGTTTGGCGCGGCCGGTGAGTAGTTGGAGTGCGGCGTAGCTGGTGAGGCCGAAGCTGAGGCCGTCGGCGATGGACCAGGTGAGGGGAATGGTGACGACTGTGAGGAAGGCAGGGATGGCAATGGGCGGGTTGTCCCACTCGATGGTGCCGAGACCGGTAAGCATGAGTCCACCGACGAGGATGAGAGCGCGTGCGGTGCCGAAGTTGGGGATGGCTCCGACGAAGGGCGCGAGGAAGAGGGAGAAGAAGAAAAGGATTCCGGTCACGATGGCAGTGACACCGGAACGGCCTCCGGCAGCGACTCCGGCAGAGGACTCGATGTAGCTGGTGACGGTGCTGGTGCCAGCGAGGGCGCCGAAGACGGTGGCGGTAGCGTCGGCGAAGAAGATGCGTTCGAGGCGGGGGATTGTGTGATCGGGGGAGATGAGACCGGCTCGCTGGGTGACGGCGACGAGGGTGCCTATGTTGTCGAAGAGATCGACGAAGAGAAAGACAAAGATGATCTCGAAGGCCCCGATGTGGAGGGCTCCGCGGAGAGCGAGGGGAAAAGCGGTGGCGCGGATGGCGGCGAGGTTGAAG
>DAICZO010000256.1 GCA_027311125.1 Acidobacteriaceae bacterium | reverse complement strand
GCCAGTGGCGAGTGCGGCTTCGAGCGCGGCGAGGTCCATGCGGCCGTGGGGATCGGAGGGGATGGTGACGAAGGGCAGGCCGAGCACGGCGCTGATGCGGCTGTGGGTGTAGTGGGTCTGGTCGGAGGCGGCGATGGCCTGGCCGGGAGCAAGCTGGCCGCCGACCCAGAGGGCTTCGAGGTTGGCGAAGGTTCCGCCGCTGGAGAGGTGGCCGAGATAGCCGCCGTTCTGGTGGGTCCCCCCAAACATAGCGGCGAGGGCGCCGACGGCCTCCACCTCCATGGCGGAGCTGGCGCGGCCACCGTCGAGGGCGTGGTTGTTGGGGTTGAGCGACATGGCCAGGGTGTAGGCGGCGTGCGCGATGGGATGCGGCGGCTTGAGCATCTGGCCGGCGTAGAGCGGGTGCCCGTAGGGGTAGTTGTCGTGGAGGCGGGTGGCGACCTGATGGAGGATCTGCGCGGCGGCCGGGCTGGGTGGCGTCGCCGGGGTAGGCGGCAGATGGCTGAAGCCGGAGTCAAGCTGCTGCTGGGCGGCGGCGAGGAGCTGGAGGAAGTCGTCGGACATGCTAGAACTCGCGGGTGATGAAGCCGAATTTGGCTACGAGGCCGAGCACGGTGGCCAGGATAACGGCGAGCGTGGTCCAGAGGGCGGCGGTGGCGAGACGCTTGCGCAGAGCTTCGACGAGCAGGATGACGGCGAAGAGGGCGAACATCAGGATGAGGCCATCCCAGATGAAGTAGTGGGTGACGGCCAGATGGTTGGAGTGATCGAGGTTGGTCACGATGTTTAACGGACGGGCGAAGCTGCCCACGATGAAGACCACGATAAAGAGTACGAACTGGAGCAGGGTGAGGAGAAATGCGATTGGGGTGATTTTCATAAGAGTCGACTCGTGATGAGTTTATCGCGACGGGCTGTCGAGGATGTGAATGGTTTGCAGCCAGGTGGTGACGAGGGCGGGCCAGTGGGTGATGGGCAGCGCGGTAGGACGGAGGCCGTAGCCATGGCCGCCCTGGGCGAAGACATGGAGTTCGGCTGGAACCTTGAGGGCCTTCAACGCCTGAAAGTAGACGAGCACGTTTTCTACATGGACCGGATCGTCTTCGGCCTGGAGCAGAAAGGTTGGCGGCGTGTTGCCTGTGGGGTCGATGCCGTGGGCGAGTTGGTTGAGCGCGGGAGCGTCAGTAAGGTAGCCGGGGTAGATGATGATGGCGAAGTTGGGACGGGCGTCAGGTTCGGTGGCAGGAGCGCCGGGACGCTGAAAGTCGGCGTGATTGCTGAGGGTGACGGCGAGATGGCCTCCGGCGGAGAAGCCGAGGACGCCGACGCGTTTGGGATCGATGTGCCACTGGGCGGCGTGGGCGCGGGTGATGCGCATGGCCTGCTGGGCGTCTTCGAGGTCGGCGGGGTTCTCCGGGTAGTGAGCGTTGAAGGGCACACGGTATTTGACCAGGACGCAGGTGACATGGATGGAGTTGAGCCAGGTGCAGACCTCGGTGCCTTCGAGATCGTAGGCGAGAATCTTGTAGCCTCCGCCGGGGAAGACCAGAACAGCGGGGCGAGCGGGCTGGGCATCGGTGGGCTGGTAGACCGCGAGCGTGGGCTGGCTGACGTTGGTAAGGTGCTGGAGCGGCTGGCCAGCGACAAGCGAGTCGGATGACTTGGTGGCGTCTTTCTCGGGGCCGCCGGTGTAGGGCTCGGGCG
>DAICZO010000253.1 GCA_027311125.1 Acidobacteriaceae bacterium | reverse complement strand
GGGTATAGATGCGGTTGAGGAAGTCTCCCTTGCCGAGGATGGCGAGGACATCATCCTGCATGGGGAGGTCTTTGGCGGTCCAGACGCCGATGGTTTCGGGCATCTGGCTGAGGGGTTCGCTGGGGGGTACGTTGTCGCGATCTCCGCGGGTGTGGAGCAGGATGGCGGTAACGACCAGCAGGAAGGCGATGGTCCAAAAGCGTGTGTATTTCATGACTAGCCGATCTCCTGAGCCGGAGGCAGTTTGGCATCGGCGGATTTTGGTGGTGCGATGAGGCGCATGAGTCGGTGGAGGAAGTAGAGGCAGGTGAGGGAGATGACGAACATGACCCAGCCGGAGAACTCATGGAAGAAGCCGAGCGCTTTGTCTGGGTCCCAGTACTGGACGCAGAGGCCGGTGCCCACGATGCGGGCGGCGTTGGCGGCGACGGCGATGGGGATGCTGGCGAGCGCGAGGATGACGCGGCGGCGGGTTCCCCGCTCGAGGAAGTACCCGTAGAAGACGGCCAGGGTGAAGAGACTCATGAGGGAGCGGATGCCGCTGCAGGCTTCGGCGACTTCGAGCTTCATGACGGGGAGTTCGAGGACATTGCCCTCGTTGAGGACGGGTACGCCGAGCAGCGGCAGGATGCTGCTGGCGACGTGGGAGGCAAGCAACTGAAGGGGAAAGGTGATCTGGTTGAAGACGATGGCCGGGAACGGGATGGCGAGCAGGAGAATAAAGAGCGGGAAGCGGAGCGCCTTGAGCATGGTGCGGCCGAAGAACGTCCAAAGGATGCCGGAGAGCAGGATGAGAAAGGAGATGCGGGAGAGGAAGAGATCGGCCCCATAGACGCCGAGGATGAGGATGGCGAGGCCGGGGAGGACGAGCGATAGGCCAGCCCAGGATGGCTTGATGGGGGTGGCGCGGATGTGGTCTCGGCCGTCCCACAAGACGAACAAAGCAAAGAATGGGACGAGAAATCCGTGGGAGTAGTCGGGGAGATCGTACCAATCGAAGACCAGTTTGGCTGCGACCTTGTAGTAGACGGCTGCGAGGAGCAGGGCGATGACGAGATAGGGCAGCCAGGGCCGAGAGGCTACGAGGGCAGACTGGGGAGCCGGAGAGGTGGCGGATTGCGGCGTGGGCTGGGGCGAATGAGGCTCTGCCTGGGCACTGCCGGCCATCGGAGTAGAGAGGTTATACTTCACGCATCACCTGATGAGCAATTTGACTGCCGGATTTGCAAACTGCTTGATTTGTAACACTTTTAGCGTTTAGGTCTACCAAAGTGGTAGATGCGAATCGACAAAAAAGGAAAAAGAATTCACTTCAGACTGCTAATCTTCACATGGTACAGAGTACTTGTCTGCCATCGTAACTCTGGACAAGGAGTAACGCGAACCGATGAGTAGCAAAACGGATACCTTTGGCAATCTGTTGCATTGATACGGTAAATATTTTTTGCGGACGCTTTTTGGGCAAGGATGGTGCATCCGATGACTAAGGCAGCCAAAGGCAGGGGAGAATTACCTGTTGGGAAGCTGTCGAGTCGAAGCACTGAAGCAGAGGAAGTGGTTTCGGGAGTTACCGCGATACCGCTGCATTCGAGCTTAGGTGTAGGCAAGAGGTGCTGAGGCATGAGAATGGATGGAGTTATGTTGATGAAACGGTTCAGTTTAGCGGCGACTCCGCTGGTGTTGGCTGCATGTATGACCGGGCTGGCGCAGGAGCCAAAGGCGACGACCACGGCGAATCCAGCCGCGGCGACGGCGGCTGCTGGTGCTGTGGCGGCTGGGACCCAAGCGGCTGGCGTGCCACCTGCGGGATCTCCGACGGTGGACAGTTCACGGTATGTGATTGGTGCGGATGACTCTTTGCAGGTGACGGTCTGGCGGGAGCCGACGCTCTCCGGGACGTTTCCGGTGCGTCCGGATGGGATGATCTCGCTGGTGCTGGCTGGTGATATCCCTGCTGCCGGGATGACGCCGATGCAGTTGGGTGCAGCGATTGCGGAACGGCTGAAGAAGTACATCCAGGACCCGAGCGTGTCAGTCGTAGTGACTGCGGTGAACAGCCAGCGGATCTTTCTGGTTGGCGAGGTAGGGCATGTTGGGCCGGTGATGCTGACGCCGGGGATGACTCCGTTGCAGGCGATCGCTGCTGCCGGCGGACTATCCAACTTTGCGAACTCGAAGCATATCTATATTTTGCGGGGCGTACAGGGCAAGCAACAGAAGATACCATTCAACTATAAGCAAGCGTTGAAGGGTGACAACAAACAGATTATTTCGCTGCAGCCCGGCGACACGATTGTGGTTCCATGATGAAGCCGATACATAGGTCGATAGGTGCGATAGCGATGACGCTGGGGATGGTCGGCGTGGCGTGCGGACAGGCTGTGCCTGCGGCTACGGTGAGCGGTCCGCGCTACAACCCGGGACCGGCACTACCCGCGATCGATGGGAACTTCCAGTATTCGTTAAGTGCCGCGGACTCGGTGCAGTTGGGGTATGGCGGCAATGGGGGGACGTCGGACTACGCTACTTTGTCGGGTACGGTGGAGTATCTCTCCCCGAGCGAAGTGCGTCCGTTCAGCATTCTGTATGGTGGCGGTTTTTTGTACTCGACCTATCCTGGGCAAGGGGCGGGGACGTTCCAGAGCTTGACGGTGACGCAAGGTTTTGTGGGACATCGCTGGGCAGCGGGAGTATCGGACTCGGTCTCGTACCTGCCGCAGTCCCCTACGACGGGCCTGTTGGGCGTGGCGGGTGTAGGCAGCATTGGGCTGCAACCCGCCCCGAATCCATTTGCTCCGTCGCAGTCGGTATTGACGAACTATGCGCGACAAGTGATGAACACGACGAGTGGAAATATCGAGCGCCAACTGAGTGGTCGAACGTCGATCAGCGGCACGGGGAGCTACGGGATTCTGCGGTTTATCGACAACAATGCACTGGATGGGACACAGATCAGCGGACAGGTTGGATTGAACCATCAGATAGACCGGCGAAGCAGCGCCAGCCTGACTGCGGTGTACTCGAGTTTTACGTTTGGTGGTAACACTTCGTCGTTCAACACACGAGGCATCAATGTTGGATACACGCGGCAGTTGTCGAAGGCGGTAAACCTGTCGCTGTCGGCCGGACCGCAGTTGATCAGCGGCTTTCAAGAGGTGCCGCTGGCGAATAACTTTGCGATCTTCAGCCAGCCAAGGGTGACGACGACGATTACTACGATTCCAATACCGGCGAGTACGAATTTTGCGGCGAATGCTTCGCTGTCGTACGTCCACAAGTACACGACTGCATCGATTGGATATGTGCGGGGCGTGACGGGTGGATCGGGGCTGCAGATTGGCGCGAATATGGACACCGTGTCCGTGGGCCTGCAGCGGACGTACGGGCGGAACTGGTCTACCGGACTGACGGGGGCCTACGTGCGCACGACCGGGCTAGGCATCCCTGGTACGACCACGACCTTTGTCGGGGGAGTGCAGGCTTCACGACGGATCAGTAATTCCTTTTCGGCTTTTGCAAGTTACACGGCGTTAGATCAGTCGTTGAGTAGTGCACTCGCGTCACAGAACGCCTTCAGCGGCATCTCCCACATCTTCTCCTTTGGCATTACGTATGCGCCTCGGATGGTACGACTGGGTCAATTTTAAGGAGCAGTTATGTTAGGTCATCGGACTCTTTCACTGGAAGATTACGTAACGATTTTGAAAAAGCGCGGCTGGATTGTGGTGGTGCCGGCAGTGGTGCTGGCCGTGATCGGATTTGGGCTTACCTACTTCGTTCCGCCGGAGTATGTGTCGCAGACGCTGGTGCTGATCGAACAGCAGAAGGTGCCTGACAACTACGTGAAGCCGGTGGTGAGTGAGGATCTGAATGCACGCCTGGCATCGATGCAGGAGCAGATCCTAAGCCGTTCGCGCCTGCAGCCGATCATTGAGCGGTTCAACCTGTATGGCGGCAAAGGTATGGGGATGGACGGCCGCATTGACCTGGTGCGGAAGGACATTGTGATCAAGCCGATTGAGTCGCAGATTGCGCGTTTTGGCGGATTGCCGGGATTTTTTATCTCGTTCAAGGCTGGGGATGCGCATACGGCGCAGCAGGTGTGCGGTGAGATCACTTCCCTGTTTGTCTCGGAGAACCTGCATGACCGTGAAGCGTCGGCAGTGGGGACGACAGACTTTCTGAAGGGTCAGTTGGACGATGCCAAGCGGAATCTGGATGAACAGGATGCGAAGCTGGCGGAGTTTCAACGGACCTATGTTGGCAAGCTTCCGGGTGAAGAGAATACCAACATGGGGATGCTGACCAGTTTGAACACCCAGTTGGATGCGGCGACCCAGGCGCTGACGCGGATGGAGCAGGACAAGACGTACGGGGAGGCCTTGCTGGCACAGCAGATTCGCGAGGTTCAAGTGCCGGAGCAGCAGAAGGCTTTGCCGCAGGTGCAGAATGCGGAGTTGCAGCAGTTGATGGCGCAGGAGGCGGATCTGACGGCGCGTTATACGAGTGACTATCCTGATGTGGTCACGGTTCGCCGGAAGATCAAGGAGTTGCAGGACCAGATGGCTAAGGCGCCTGCTTCGACCCCAGCACCGGTTGCGGCGGCACCGGCGATCAAAGGGCCGGAGCCAGCATCGATCCAGCAACTGCGTGCCCAGTTGCGCGGGCTGGACCAGGCCATTACGCAGAAGCGGCATGATCAGGCGACGATTCAGAATCAGTTGCGCCAGTATCAGGATCGAGTTGCTTCGAGCCCGATGGTGCAGGAAGAGTTCAAGAAGCTGACGCGGGACTACCAGACGGCGCAGGGGTTCTACACGGATTTGCTGGCGAAGATGAATCAATCGAAGATGGCGACCGACCTGGAGCGCCGGCAGCAGGGTGAGCAGTTCAAGGTAATGGACGAACCGAATCTGCCGGATGCACCTACGTTCCCGAAGCGCGGAGTATTTTTGATGGCGGGTATGGGTGCGGGCGCGATGCTGGGATTGCTGATCGTTGCGTGGATTGAGTATCGCGACACGGCGGTACGGAGCGAGCGAGATATCTGGGCGTTTACGAAGCTGCCGACGCTGGCGATGCTCTCGTTGAACGGCGCGAGCGAAGAGGTGGAGCCCAAGCGCCGGTTTCGATTTCGACGCGGGCATGAGCAGTCAACCCCGGCCAGCAAGCCGTTGATGAATACGGGTGCATAACCATGTATAAAGATTTTTTCAAGCTGGAGAGCAGTCCCTTTGGAACGAGTCCGGACCCGCGGTTTCTGTATATGATGCCGCATACGCGAGAGGCTTTGGCGTGTCTGGAGTATGGCATCTCGGCGCGGAAGGGCTTTACGGTTCTGACGGGCGAGGTGGGTACGGGTAAGACGACGCTGTTGCGGCGGGCGTTGAGCTCGTTCCATGGACGGCGGGTGTCGACTGCGTTTGTGTTCAATCCACGTCTGGATGTGCTGGATTTTCTGGAGTTCGTACTGACGGACTTTGGCATCGTGCCAGCGGCGCGGACGAAGTCTGGCATGCTGCTGCAGTTGAACCGGTGGCTGATTGAGCGGTACCGGATGCAGGAGACCTGCGTGGTGGTGGTGGATGAGGCGCAGAACCTTTCGTGGGACCTGCTGGAAGAGATTCGGTTGCTGACGAATCTGGAGACGTCGTCGGAGAAGCTGCTGCAGATTGTACTTTCGGGGCAGCCGGAGTTGGAAGAGAAGCTGCGACATCCGAGCGTGCGGCAGTTGCGGCAACGCGTGTCCTTGTGGTGCAGGACGCAGTCGCTGACGGAAGCGCAGACCCATGCGTATGTGGCGGAGCGGTTGCGGATTGCGGCAGCGAAGTGGGTGATTTTTCCTGCGGAGACGCTGGACTTGATCCACCGTTACAGCCGAGGGATTCCACGCATTATCAATTTGTTGTGCGAACATGCGCTGATTGTTGCGTATGTAGAGCAAGTGAAACAGGTGACCACTGCGATGGTCGAGGGAGTGGCGGCTGAGTTGGAGTTGGAGACACAGCCGTTCCTGATTTCGACCGCAGCGATGGGCGGGTTAGGCCAGGGATGGGGAGATACAACCCCTGATTCGTCGAATATGATGACCGCGTTCAGCGGGGATCCGAACAGAAGGCAGGAACGATGAGCCGGATATACGAAGCACTACAAAAAGCAGAGTCCGACCGCAAACTGGATCGGAATGAGCTGGAGCAAGTTTTGCCGGAGCCTGAGCCGGTCCGCGCTGCGATGATGCAGACCGCGGTGGCGGAGATCGAGGAGCCTGCGGCGCCGGTTGCGGTTGTTGAGCGGGTTGTTGAGCGGGTTGTTGAGCCCTATGAGCCTGAGATCGTGCGCTCCGGGCTGAGTCTTTCGAACGTCGCGCGGTGTGCGTGGACGCCAGCCATCGATCGCCTGCCAGCCTTGCAGGAACGTGGCCCAGGGGTTGAGCAGTTTCGCAGCCTGCGATCACGCATCTATGAACTGCGCGATATTAAGCCGTTGAAGTCGATCCTGATCAGCAGCGGATTGCCACAGGAAGGTAAGAGCTTTGTGGCGATGAATCTGGCGATCAGCCTGTCGCGGCACAAGAGCAGCAAGGTGTTGTTGATTGACGGCGATATGCGGCGTTATACGCTGCACCAGATGCTGGGGACCGAGGCACATCCGGGGTTAGCCGATTATCTTGCGGGCAAGGCAACGATGTTTGAGGTGATGCAGCGGATGGCGGAGAGCTCGGAAGGAGCCAAGGGAGCGGTCGCGAATCTGGCGAACCTGACGTTTATTCCGGGAGGGAACGGCGGCGATAAGGCTGCCGATCTCTCGGGCAATCCGCGCTTTGCAGAGCTCATTCGAGCGGTTTCACCTTATTTTGACTGGATTGTGGTTGACTCTTCTCCAGTGCTACCGGTGTCGGATGCTGTGAATCTGGCTCGGGCTTGTGATGGAGTTCTGCTGGTGGCTCGTTCCGGTGTGACGAAGTATCCCGTGGCGCAACGGGCGCAGAGTGAGTTGAAGGCGTCGAACATACTTGGGTTTGTACTGAATGCAGTCGCAAACCCGCCCCAAGTTGGAAGCTACTACGGATACGACGCAGAGACTGAGTAACTGCTCGCGGAGCGATTGACACGATGATACGGCTGTTCAACGTGTATTACCCAACACGTTCCATTGTTTTGCTTATCTGTGAAGCTTTGATTGTCAGCGGAAGTTTTCTGCTGGCGACCCTGCTGATCGAAGGGCCTGACACGTACCTGGTGCTGAACTACGAGTATGGTGCGCTGAAGATTCTGGCGCTGACGGTGCTGACGCTGCTGTGCTCGTACTACTTCGATCTGTATGAGCCGCAGCGGATCTCGGCGCGCTGGGAGATCTACTTCCGATTGCTGCTGGTGTTGGGATTTCTGTCGTTTTTGCTGTCGGCGATCATCTACTTCTACCCGGCGGCGGACATTGCCCACAACGTACTTCTGGTGGGACTGATCTTTTTGACTGTGGCCATGGTGGCGTGGCGTAGTGCGTACGGGTGGATCATCGGGCAGAAGATGTTCCGGGAGCGGGTGTATGTTCTCGGCGGCGGGGAACGGGCCAGGACGGTGGTTGAGGTACTGCGTGACCGCAAGGATGCGGGTATGGAAGTGGTGGGCTGGGATGAGGCGGCGTCCGAGACGACGGAACGGCGAGCGTTATATGCGACGGCGCTGGCAGGTTTTCTGGGACCTCATCCGCCGGTGGAGCGGGTGATTGTGGCGCTGGAAGATCGCCGAGGTGAGTTGCCGGTGCGGGAGTTGCTGAAGTGCCGGTTCAACGGAATTGTGGTTGAAGAGGCGGGGACGCTGCTGGAACGCCTGACCGGCAAACTACATCTGGACAGTCTGCGGCCGAGCAGCTTTATCTATAGCGAAGGCTTCCGGGTGAAGCCTTCGCAGCAGATTGCTCGGCGACTGGTTTCCACGCTGACTGCGGCGTTTGGGCTGCTGCTGTTTTTGCCGTTCTTTCCGTTTGTGGTGCTGCTGGTTCGACTGTCTTCGTCCGGACCGATCTTCTTTCGGCAGACACGGGTAGGACTGGCGGGACAGAACTTCACCGTATTCAAGTTTCGAACGATGCGGACGGATGCCGAGGCCGCCGGGGCGAAGTGGGCGACGAAGAACGACCCACGGGTGACCAAGGTTGGAATGTTCATGCGCAAGACCCGGCTGGATGAGGTACCTCAGCTATGGAACGTGCTTCGTGGCGATATGGGATTTGTCGGGCCGCGTCCGGAGCGGCCGGAGTTCGTGCCGATGCTGGTGGAGAAGATTCCGTACTTTGAGCTGCGACACATGATCCGCCCAGGCCTGACCGGCTGGGCGCAGGTCCGGTTTGGATATGGCGCAACGATGGCGGAGGCACGGGAGAAGCTGGAGTTTGACCTGTACTACATCAAACACATGTCACTGGGACTGGATCTGCTGATCATGTTTGAGACGGTGAAGACGATTCTGCGCCGCCAGGGAGCGCAGTAGGGGTAAGGCTGCGGGGGCGGCCATTATCCGATTGCGTCTGGAATGTGCTGATCTGCTGCACATTCCAGAAGTTGAGGGTTTGCGGTTTGTGGGCGCCAGTCGGCTTATCTTGTTCGTTGACTTAGTAGACGCGAGTGCGTGAGGTGAGCGCCGGCTTCAGGGTTCGCTCGTCGGTCTTCTTGAGAATTTGCGGGATGCGGATGGGACGGGGTGGGACCTCTGGCATACCGGCTTCGCTGAGTTTATAGAGGAGCGAACGGTAGCTGATCTGGAGCCATTTTGCGGTCTTCTGGCGGTTCCAACTGTTTGCCTGAAGCACCTTGAGGATGATCTGCCGTTCGAGATCCTGCGTGGCCTGCTTGGTGATGCGCTTGAGCGATACGGGTTCGTTGAGGTCGATCTCGGTGGTGATGCCTGAACTGCTGCGGGCTGCGTCGGGCATCATCTCTGCGACGAGGGCCTCTTCGCTTCCGATGAGGACATAGCTGCGGATCAGATTTTCGAGTTGCCGGATGTTTCCTGGCCAATGGTAGGACTGCATGAGCCGCACGGCGCTTTTGGAGAGGAGTTCCGGGGTATGGTTGAAAGTTTTTGCATAGTGCTCGATGAAGTAGTCGATGAGAACGGGGAGGTCGGCAATTCTTTGTCTGAGGGGTGGAAGATTAATCGTCACGGCATTGATGCGGAAGAGGAAGTCGAGGCGGAAGGTTCCCTCTTCGACCTGGCTGCGGAGGTCTCCGTTGGAGGCCGAGACCAGTCGGGTGGCGATGGATCTGGGTTCATGGCCTCCGACACGGACGAAGGTTCCATCCTGAAGGACCTGAAGGAGTTTGGATTGGACGGCGATATCGAGGCTACCGACCTCATCGAGGAAGAGGGTTCCCTGATGGGCTTGCTCGACGCGTCCTAGTTTGGTGGTCATGGCGCCGGTGAAGGCACCTTTTTCGTAGCCAAAGAGCTCTGTTTCCAGGAGGGAGCTGGGAATAGCGGGACAACTGACCTTGACCAGCGAACCTCGGGAGCGAAGGGAAAGCGCATGGAGGAGGCGTACGGCGATCTCTTTGCCGGTGCCGCTCTCGCCCTGGATCAAGACGGGGACATCGGTCTCGGCGACTCGCTCGAGCTTATTTCGGACGGCCAACATTGCGGCTGTTTTCCCGAAGATGATGTCGAGAGGCGGCAGACTGGACAAGGCGGCGGACTCATTATTGTGGACCAAGGTCATGTTTTCCTATCAAGATCAACAGAGGAGCAAGTCTATAGCGCAGATGTACATGCACGTTAGCTGCCATATGTCTTGACTAGGAGAAAGTTTCTCTGACTCAAATGGTCCATTGTTCGATTGCAGTATTGTTTGATATTTGTAACCGTATGTTTATCAGTATTCAAGGGGTCACGGCCAATAAAATTACCAAGGTAACAATGTAAAAAAAATGAAATTTTATCTATCGGCTGTCAGTATCAACATGTAAGCTTGCAATACTTGAATAGGAAAAGAGAAAACCTTTATCTCTTTTGTCGGCAAAACTATTACCATCTTTGGACAGTGTTCCGTGGGATTCTGCCAGCACTGAGGATGGACGAGACGTTTTGATGTTGATGTGGCTGTTGAAGAAGTAGAGAGCTAGTCAAGGGATTCCTCGGAGTCCGCGAGCACCACCAGAGTGGGCATAGACCCTATTTGGTGCAAACTGAGGTATTTATGTCAGCTACACTGTCTTATCCCATGTCTGCTTTGAAAACGCCGGGTACGCGTCGCGCTCAAGTTCTGATTCTGGAGCCGGATCTTGCGGTTTTGGACTATCTGCGTTCTACGTTGACGGACAAATATTCGTTGAGTCTGTTTTCGGATGAGCAGATGTTGCTGGATCGTCTGGAGCAGGGGGAGGACGCTGACCTATTGCTGCTGGCGCTGCATGCGAACCGTGACCCTATCCCGCTGTTGACGCATATTCGTTGCTCGAAGCCACAGCTACCTGTGGTTGTACTGTCGTGCTCGGCGGACTTGTCGGATCTGGAGATGGTGATCCGCCTGGGTGTGCGGGCGATTGTGATGAAGCCGTTTCTGGGCAGCGATGTGGAGAGCGCGATTGAAGAGCATCTGACGCTGGCTGCGGATAAGAAGACGAGTACGGACACGATGCGGGAGATTCCGCTGAACGAGACGCACTCGTTTGTGCGGTCGAGCAAGCGGATGCGCGATCTGGAATCGCAGGCTTCGCTGGTGGCCCGGGCTGACATTCCTATTTTGATTCTGGGCGAAAGCGGGACGGGCAAAGAGATTCTGGCGCTGTATACGCATAAGATGTCTGCGCGCAGCTCGAAGATATTTCTGAAGGTGAATTGTGCGGCGGTACCTGCCGATCTGTTGGAGAGCGAACTGTTTGGATACGAGCAGGGTGCGTTTACGGGTGCGGTGAAGACCAAGCCGGGCAAGTTCGAGATCTGCACGGGCGGCACGATCTTTTTGGATGAGATTGGCGAGATGCCTGCCATTCTGCAAGCGAAGCTGTTGCAGGTGTTGCAGGATGGCACGTTTTCACGACTGGGCAGCCGTTCTCCGATGAAGGTTGATGTACGAGTGATTGCGGCGACCAACATCAATATGAAGGAAGCAATGGCGAACAAGACGTTCCGCGAGGATCTGTACTATCGCCTGAACGGGTTCACGTTGAGCATTCCTCCTTTGCGGGAGCGCAGGGACGAAATTCCCGTATTGTCGGAATATTTTATGCGCAAGGGCGCAAAAAGGTATGGGCGGGAGCCGCTGGCTTTTTCGGATTCCCTGCTGGACGCGTTGGTTGGGCATCATTGGCCAGGCAATTTGCGTGAACTCGAAAATGTTGTCAACCGGTATCTTGTACTAGGCGATGAACGCGCTATTCTCAATGAGCTAAGCTCTTTGGACGATAGTGAGACGACGTCGGATGCACCGTCTGAGGGATCGGGCGGTCCGGGTCTGAAGGCTATGGTCCGCAATTTGAAGGGCGAGGCGGAATCTGCGGCGATCGCACAGGTACTGGAGGGAACAGGATGGAATCGGAAGGCAGCGGCAAACGACCTGCAAATCAGCTACAAGGCACTGCTGTACAAGATCAAGCAGTACGATCTGTCGCCACAGAATCGCGCGTAGTGGGTGCGAACGGCGAGGAGCCTGAGTCCGCTGAGAGCTATCGGGTGGTGATCCGCTACGAAGACCATGCTGTGCGAGGATTTGCTGAGGCGAGTGAGCTAGGGACGTTTGAGCAACTGCTACGGAACGAACCACAGGCTGCGCTGAGTTCGATACGACTTCGACTGGTGGATAGCGAAACGGTCGAGGATGTTCCCACCAAGAATGCCAAGGCAATCTTTTTTGTGAAGACCTTTGATGGTGACCTGCGGCATCGGGCCCTTCATTTCCATGAGAATGCTCCGATCGTTCCGGGATTGTGGGTTCGGGTTTCGTTTCATGATGGCGAAGTGATTGAAGGCATCATCAGCAATGGTCGCGATTTTGTGCTGGAGCATGGTTTTTTCATGATGCCGACCGATCCCAATGGCAACAACCAGTTGATTTATGTTTTGAAGGACAGGCTGCAGGACTTCCATGTGCTGGGGATGCGGAACAAACCCAAGATATTTTCCGTCAGTCAGTGAGACGTCATCATCTACAAACAAGAATGGCCTGAGTGCTTCGACTCAGGCCATTCTTGTTTGCTGGAGACAGGATTGTTCGCTAGCTTTTGGCTTCTTTACACCATGCGATGGTGCGTTCGAGTCCGAAGGCGAGATCTGCGATGACCTGGTAGTTGAAGGCCTGCTGGGCGAGCGAGATATCGGCGACGGAGTGCTTGATGTCGCCCTCGCGCTCGGGTGCGAGATTGAGGGAGCCGGTGTAGCCCGTGATGCGCTTGATCTCCTCGTAGGCTTCGAGAAGGGTGATACGACGGCCTGTGGCGACGTTGAAGACTTTGCCTGAGACCTTGGCGGCGGGCGCCCTGGCTGCGAGCAGGTTGGCGCTGACCACGTTGTCGATGTAGGTGAAATCGCGACTGGTGGTGCCATCGCCAAAGATGGTGGGGGTCTGGCCGGCGAGCATCTGGGAGATGAATCGAGCGAGGACGCCCGAGTACTGGGAGGATGGGTCCTGGCGGGGTCCGAAGATGTTGAAGTAGCGCAGGGAGACGGTCTCCAGGCCGAAGACTCGGGCGTAGCTGGCGAGATACTGCTCGCCTGCGAGCTTCTGGACGGCATAGGGGGAGATGGGGCCTGGGAGCATGGCCTCGGTTTTAGGCAGGATGGGATCGTCGCCATACGCGGCAGAGGAGGCGGCGTAGAGGAGGCGCTTGACGCCAGCCATGCGAGCCGCTTCGAGGACGTAGAGGGTTCCGTTGAGGTTGGGGCCATGGGTGCCGATGGGGTCTTCTACGGACTTGGGAACCGAGGGGATGGCGGCCTCGTGGAAGACGAGATCGACACCGTGACAGGCGGATGCGAGCGCGTCCCGGTCGAGGATGTCTGCCTGACGGAAGTCGATCTGGGACTGGATGGCTTCGATGTTGGCGGGAGAACCGGTGCTGAAGTTATCGAGGCCGCGTACGGTTGCTCCTTCGGCGAGAAGCGCGCGGGCGATGCTTGAGCCGATGAATCCTGCTACTCCGGTAACTAATGCGGTGGCCATGGGACTCCGATGAAGATGTGGTGGACGTTCGTACTAAGGCTAACGCAGTTGGAGCGTGTTCGCATGGCAGGCGGAGTCGACTTCTGTGACATTGACACACTGGTGCATCGAGGGTAAAGGCAGGGGGGATGGTGAAGCGTTCTTCCTGATTGCGGGGATGACTGCGGTACGCGTACTACCGGAAAGTGGGAGTGCGGTGAACCCTTACAGTAAGTAGACTTAGGGAAGGACCACGGTGGTTGCGCTGGATAAGGAGCGTGTAGTTTCGGGATGCTATCGACCTCTCTTCACGACGCAGTTGCGCAGCAGATTGAGCGGCTCTCGCTGAAGAAGTTTCAGTGGCTGGTATTCCCTGCGGAACTCGAGCAGCAATTTGAGCGGGATACGTGTGGTTACCGGTCCGCCCGGCTGTGGATTGAGGGTCTGGTTGCGATTGTTTTATTCAACGTGCTGCTGTTGGCAAATCATCTGCTGATACCGTCGGTTTCGTGGCGTGCTGTGCTGGTGCGATCGGCGATTATTACCCCGCTCTCACTGGCGGTGAATATCGGCATGCTCTTCAATCCAAGCCGCGCCTATCGCGAGGGCAGTATTGCGTTTGCCTCGTGCGTGATCTGCTTTACCCATCTGTATCTGGAACGGGGCGGTAGTGCGATTGCACCGACCTTTGCTCAGGTGGGGGTGATTGTCGCGGTGCTGTTTGCGACGGTGGTGATGCGTCTGCAGTTCTTCTATGCACTTTGGGCGTCGCTGGTGATGATGGCGGGCGATGTGTTGTATGTGCTCTCGGATCCGCTTCTGGTGCCGGAAGAGAAGGTCTTTGGACTGAGCCTGACGATGTGTGCGGTTGCGATTACTATGATGGCGAACTACAGCCTGGGCCGAGAAGAGCGGCTAGGATACCTGTTGCGACTGCGTGGGGAGATGGATGGAGCGGTGCTGGCCTCGGATAACGAGGAGTTGCAACGGATATCCAATCTGGATGCGCTGACCGGGATTGCCAATCGTCATGCTTTTGAAAGGGTGTTCCACCAACTGTGGAACGAAGCGATCGAGACCCAGAGTCCGCTGTCGGCTGTGTTGATTGATGTTGATCACTTCAAGAAGTTGAACGATGTGAGCGGGCACCTGTATGGGGACAAGGTGTTGCAGCGGGTTGCGACGTTGCTGACCCAGGCACTGCGCAGTAAGGACGATTTTGCAGCGCGGTTTGGTGGGGAAGAGTTTGTGGTGCTGCTGCCGGGTACGGGGCCGGCGGGTGCTTTGCTGCTGGCAGAGCGCATACGCAAGCTGGTGGAGGTGGCGGGATCGCCGGTGGTGGAGGTGATCGCTCCGGCTGCGATGCCGGTGTGGACGACGGTGAGTTGCGGGGTGGCAACCAGTTGGCCTACGCGCGCGAGCAGTAAGGATCAACTGCTGAATGCCGCGGACCAGGCGCTGTATCAGGCCAAGGACAATGGTCGAAATACCGTGTGTTGCTGCGATATGGCACTGATCGGCGAGAAGCAGTAGGTTGTCAGGCTGCTAGTCGGCGGTTAGATTAGCCTGATTCTGCTTGAGGATCAGGAGATTGCCGTCGGGATCGGTGATGGTGATCTGATTTTTTCCAGAGACAAAGGGAACGCCAAGGTGCTTTAGCTGGGTCCTGGTGTGGCGTAGGTGGGGTACGGAGAAGAAGAGGTAGGCCTGGGTGCCGGTGTAGGGTTCGAAGAGGATCTGCTGGCGGGAGGGGCCGGGGATGCGGAGCAGGTTGGGGTGACCGGGCACGGTGGGAAACTGGAGCTTCTGGGTGTAGAAGGCAAGGGCTGCGGGGATGTCCTTCATGCTGAGGCCGACGGCGAAGAGGTTGTCGGAGATGCGGTTGGGGCCGAGGTGTTTGCCACGGTCTTCGGAGTGGCGGGAGCCGGGCATGTACTGGGTGTATTCGATGTTCTGGTCTTCGGGACCGCGCTGGGTAAAGAGGAGGTTGCCGGCACCGGCCTTGCGGACGGAGATGGGGGTGAGGCCGGCGTTTACGTTGAACTGGTGGAGCGCGTTGAGGTCATCGCCCTCGAAGCAGAGGTGGAGGAAGCCGAGGGGAGTGTGGCTGGCGACGGGATAGAGCTCGATAAACTGGCGGTCGTTGACTTTGAGGAAGGACTGGCTGATGACGCCATCCTTCTCGAAGGCGAAGAACTCCTCGAAGCCCAGCTTCTGGTAGAAGGCACGTGAAGCTTTGACGTCGGAGACGCTGATGGCGACGTGAGCCAGTCCGTTGATGGGTGGAGACTGGGCGAGTGAGAGGGCGGTGGCCGAGACGAACAGCGCGATGAAGGAGGCGAGGTGGGCGGTGAAGAATGCGAGACGTTTGCGCATAGTGACGTGCAGGCCAGTTCCCTTCTCTGTTGCGTTCCGATCAGTACTCGTTTGCGGCAATGTCAGTTTTTGCGGAGGTGTTGGTTAGTGGGTCAGGACTGCCTGGGGCTCATGGACTGGGACTGAAGCGATGACGGCTTCGATCTGGTCGAGCGCCCAGTCGAGGTCGGCTTTTTCGATGATGAGGGGTGGGGCGAGGCGGATGACGGTGTCGTGGGTTTCTTTGCAGAGGACTCCGCGGGCTTTGAGGGCTTCGCAGTAGGGACGGGCGGGGGTGTTGAGTTCGAGGGCTAGCCAGAGTCCGCGGCCGCGTACCTGCTGGAGGATGGGGCTATGCATCGCCTGGAGGCGGGTGAGGGCGTGCGCGCAGAGATCGGCGGAGCGCTGGGCCAGGTCTTCGTCGATGATGACGCGGAGGGCGGCACGGGCTACGGCGCAGGCGAGGGGGTTTCCGCCGAAGGTGCTGCCGTGATCGCCGGGATGGAAGACGCTCAGGATGGTGTGGGAGGCGAGGACGGCGGAGACGGGGTAGTAACCGCCGGAGAGGGCTTTGCCGATGATGACGACATCGGGGGTGACGTCTTCGTGCTGGTGGGCGAAGAAGCGTCCGGTGCGTCCGAGGCCTGCCTGAATCTCATCGGCCATGAAGAGGACGTTGTGTTCGCGGCAGATGGATTCGACTTGCTGGAGGTAGCCGGTGGGGGGGATAAGGACGCCTGCTTCGCCCTGGATGGGTTCGACGAGGAAGGCGCAGGTGTTGGGGGTGATGGCGCGGCGGAGGGCCTCGGCATCGCCGAAGGGGACCTCGATGAAGCCGGGGGCGAAGGGGCCAAAGCCGTTGCGGTACTGCTGGTCGGAGGAGAAGCCCACGACGGTGATGGTTCGTCCATGGAAGTTGTTGGAGCAGACGATGATCTCGGCCTGGTTGGCGGGGATGCCTTTGACGGTGTAGCCCCACTTGCGGGCGGCTTTGAGTGCGGTCTCAACAGCTTCGACGCCGGAGTTCATGGGCAGGGCCATGTCGTAGCCGGTGATGTCGTGCAGCTCCTTGTAGAGGAGCGGGAGTTGGTCGTTGCGGAAGGCGCGGGAGGTGAGGGTGACGCGGTGGGCCTGATCTGTGAAGGCCTTGAGGATTGCTGGGTGGCAGTGACCCTGATTGACGGCGGAGTAGGCGGCGAGGAAGTCGAGGTACTTGCGCCCTTCGACGTCGTAGACCCAGGCGCCGGCGGCGCGCTCGATGACAACGTCGAGCGGATGGTAGTTGTGGGCTCCGTATTGCTCTTCCAGGGCGATCAGTTCCGAGGTCAACATGTGGATCCGTTTCTGTGGGTCGACTGCCATCTGCGGTGGGTCGCTAGAAGTAGTTGGGTTGGCTGGTGGCCCACGAGTACTACAAGAAATCAGCGTTATTTTCGATGCTACACGCAGAGGCAGCAGGACCGCGAGGTTTGGCTGCAAATGGATAGATATGCCGGAGAGCTGCATATTTATGCTGCGCTGCCAAGCCACCCCCCACCTGGCCTAATTTGTACAAAGTCTTCATTCGAATGGACTTAGCTTTGGACTTTATGGTCAAAGTCTTGATTCTAAGCGGTTTATTGGTAAAGTCCTGATTCTGTTTGGGTTGCAGGTTGGGATTCGGTGGGTGTTTGGTTTGGGTCTTTCGTGTGCTGGTTTAATTGTAGTTGGTTGGGTGGAACTGGTTGTTCATGGGTATGTGTTTTGTTTTTATGGG
>DAICZO010000247.1 GCA_027311125.1 Acidobacteriaceae bacterium | reverse complement strand
TGGCGGATGATCCTGCGACACCGCACTATCGTGCGAGCAGCTTCTTCCGGCGGTTTGAGATGGAGCGTTGAGTTGGGTTGTTGGTGGCGAAGGTCGCGTTATAAGGTGAAGCCGAGCAGGGCTGGCCACTCGGTGGGGGAGTGGGCCAGGAGGTCAGGTTGAGCGGCGGCGATGGCGTGGGGCGAGAGACCGAAGGTGCAGCCGAGGGAGCGCGCTCCACAGTTGCGGGCAGTCAGGACGTCGACGTCGGAGTCGCCGATCATTACGGTCTCGGCGGGCGTGATGGGTGCGGCGTGGGGTTGCAGGGCGCTGGCCTCTGCGATGAGGGTGAGCAGTGCGTGGGGATCGGGCTTTTTGGTGTGGAAGCTGTTGCCGCCGTAGTTCTGGAAGAAGAAACGGGATAAGCCGAAGTGGTCGCAGATGTCGCGCGATGGATGGACGGGCTTGTTGGTGAGAACCGCCATGGGGAGTTCGGGATGAGCGGCGCGGATGGCTTCGAGCGAGGCGAAGACGCCGGGATAGACGTAGGTGAAGTCGAGTTTGTGGATGCGGTAGTAGTCGAGAAAGAACGTAACCGCTTCGGTGACATACTGCTGATCGTGGATGTCGCCTTCGGGGTCGCCTAGAGCGCGGCGGACCAGCATGGATGCGCCATCGCCGATGTAGCTGGCGATGACGTCATCGGGGAGACACGGCTTGCCCAGGTAGGTGAGCATGCCGTTGACGGAGTTGCAGAGGTCGGCGCGGGAGTCGATGAGGGTGCCATCGAGATCGAAAACCAGAAGCCGGGGCAGAGAAGAGGGAACGACGGACATGCATTCTATGTTAGCTGCTGCGGACTGACTGCCGCATGAGCGGGGTTAGCGGATTTGAATATCGCCGGAGCCGGTGTTGGCCTTGACGTTGGCACTGCCGCCTCCGTTGACGGAGGCATTGATGTGATTGCGGTTGAGTTCGCCCTGCATGGTGAAGGGCTGTTCGATACGGATGCTGCCGGAGCCAGTGCTGGCGTTGACGCTGAATTTGGAGCCGGAGCCGACGTTGAGGTGGATGTTGCCGGAGCCGGTTTCGAGGCGCCAGTCGGAGGTGGGAGCGCCGTTGACCTCAATGTCTCCGGAGCCGGTGCCGGCGCGGAGCGCGGAGGATACGACCGTGAGACGCAGGGAGCCGGAGCCGGTTTGGGCGTGGACGTCGCCGGACGCGACCTGGATGAGTTCGATGTCTCCAGAGCCGGTTTGCAGATTGGCTGCGCCGTGAATGCCGCGGGCACGGATGGTGCCTGAGCCGGAGTCTGCCTTGAGCGAGGCGCCTGCGTCTTGGATTTCTACGTCTCCGGAGCCGGAGGATGCGACGATGCTGGAGGTGCGGGGCAGGGTTATGTCGTAGTCGATGCTGAGGTTGCGATAGAGATCGTTGGCATGGCGTTCGCCGATGGTGATCTCGTTGCCAGTTTGAACGATGGGAGGATGGTCGGCGATCTGTTGGATGCGGGCTTGTACGTTGTTGCTGCTGCCACTCATCCAGCCGTGGTTGCCGTGGATGTGACCGACGATATGGACCTGGTTATCCGAGCCGGGATGGATGTGGATAGAGCCCGCACCTGTGGAGACGTTGACGCTGGGTGTAGCAGCGACGGAGAGGGTGCGATCGAAGTTGCGGTCCTGCGCGAGGGCTACGGCTGAGGTAAGGACTAGAGTTGAGATGAGTAGAGGGATGCGGTTTTTCATCGGAGCTCCTGAGAGATCAGCAAGGGTGTTATTCGAGTTGAGTGCAGCGGACGATTGCAGCGTTATTGCTGGAGGATGACGGTATCGCCTTCGTTGAGGCCGGAGAGGACCTCGGTGCGGGTTCCGTTGGAGATGCCGGCTTTGATTGCGACGGTGCGGCGGCCTTTTTTCTCCTTGGGGGCGGGCACTTCGACGGAGGCGTTGCGGTCCTTGTCGTAGATGACCGCCTGCTCCGGGACGGTGAGGACGTTCTTGTGCTCTTCGAGGATAATCTCGGCGTTGGCGGTCATGTTGGCTTTGAGTTCGCCGCCAGGGTTGTCGATGGAGACGCGAACCTCAAAGGTCGTTACGTTGTCTTTTTCTACACCGAGCGGCGCGATGCGGGTGACTTTGCCGAGGAAGGTTTTGTCTTTGAACGACTCTACCTTGATGCGGGCGGGCTGGCCGAGGTACACCTTGCCGATGTCTGACTCGTCAACCTTGCCCTGAACGTAGACCTGGCGGACGTCTCCGATGGTCATGACGAGGGTGGCAGTGGAGCCGAGGACGAGGATGGAGGAGACGGCGTCGCCCTTTTCCACGTCGCGGGAGAGGATGACTCCGTCCATGGGCGAGGTGATGGTGGTGTACGAGAGCTGCTCTTCGAGTTGCTTGAGGGAGGCCTTAGACTGGGCGACCTGCGCCTCAGCCTGATGGAGTTTTGAGGTGTCGACGGTGATCTGGGCGACAGCTTTGTCGCGGGTGTTTACAGCGAAGAGGTACTTCTGCTGGGCGTCATCGAGGGCCTGATGGGAGACGACGCCGTCTTTCGACATCTCCAGCGCGCGGGTGTAGGTGTTTTTGTACATGGGCAGGTCAGGGGCTTCTGCGTTGACCTTGTCGTACTGGATGGCGGCTGCGGCGGCGTGGGCGTTGGACTCTGCTGCGGTGAGTTGGGCTTTCTG
>DAICZO010000243.1 GCA_027311125.1 Acidobacteriaceae bacterium | reverse complement strand
GCGTAGAAGCGGTGAAGCTGGGGGATGGTGACCTCCATGAGGTCGTGATCCATCTTTGCCTGCGCGCTGACGGCGGTTGCTGCAGGGGCGGCTGCGGATGCGGGAACGGCGCAGGACAGGGCGATCAGTAACAGCAGGGATTTGGGCGGCATGGCTTATCTTCTCATCAAACAAGCGCAGTCAAGACAATGGATTGCAGGCTGTGCCGGAGTTTTTGATGAGGTGATGCGGGTGGCGGCTGGCGCGACCGAGGAGAAGGAAGTGCTCTAAAATAGAGAGATGACCACGCATACTACCGGCTACACCGACGACCATGCCAAGGCCGGGCTGGACGCTACGTTCCCCCCGATTGAAACCTGGCAGAACCAGTTTCGCGCCTACGAGATTTTAGTGGATGACCCTGAGTTTACGAGCGTTTGCCCGAAGACGGGGCTGCCTGACTTTGGTCGCCTGACGATACGGTATATGCCGCGGAATAGCTGCCTGGAGTTGAAGTCGCTGAAGGAGTACCTGTTCACGTATCGCAACCTGGGGATCTTCCAGGAAAATATTGTGAACCAGGTGCTGGATGATGTGGTGAAGGCGTGTGACCCGGTGTGGGTGAAGGTGGTGGGGGACTTCCGTCCGCGGGGCGGGATCTCGACGATTGTGGAGGCGTTTTATCCGCGTCCTGAGGACTCGAAGGGCCCGCTCGGCTAAAGGGGAAGGTAGCTGGTATGCTCCGTGAGATGCCTGCTGCCACCAAACCGATACGTTCGCGGACGATAGCCGGAGCGACGACAGCGCTGGTTTTGCTGACGGCGCTGAACTTCGTCAACTACATTGACCGCTATATTCTGCCGGGAGTTCAGGAGCAGGTTAAGGGCGAGTTTCGTTTATCGGACGCGCAGATTGGGTCCTTGACGCTGTGGTTCATGCTGGCGTACATGGCGACCTCGCCGATCACGGGCTGGCTGGGAGACCGTTTTCCGCGTAAGCCGATGATCGTGATGGCGGCGTTGTTCTGGTCGGCGATCAATCTGTTTACGGCGACGGTTCACTCGTATGACTCTCTGAATTTGCGGCATGCGGCACTGGGGATTGGTGAGGCGAGTTTTGGGATCTTTGCTCCGGCACTGCTCTCGGATTTCTATCCGGAGGAGCAGCGGAATCGGGTGCTGACGATCTTCAATATTGCAATTCCGGTGGGTGCAGCGCTGGGGTACCTGGTGGGTGGCACGGTCGGTGAACGGTTTGGATGGCGGATGTCGTTTATCGTGTCGGCGGTGCCGGGGATCGTTATCGCTCTGCTGATTGCGGTGCTGATGCGCGAGCCGGAACGCGGGGCGAGCAGCGGGGAGCACCTGAAGGTAAAGCTCCGCAAGGCGACGGTGAGCGCGCTACTACGCAACAAGGCGTATCTGGCGAATATTTTCGGGTACGCTGCGGTGACGTTTTCGCTGGGTGGAATTTCGTGGTTGATGCCTTCGTTTCTGCAACGGGTGACAGGGCGGTCGCAGTCGTCGGCTGCATTTCTG
>DAICZO010000238.1 GCA_027311125.1 Acidobacteriaceae bacterium | reverse complement strand
GGGTGGCAGCGTTGGGCTGCTGTGAGGAGGTGGACTTTCCCATGGAGGAGAGATCGACCGGGACTACTTCGACAGTGGGCGCGGTGGCCTCGGCCCGTTGTACGGCGGCTTTGTCCTTGTCCGAGAGGGGTGGCAGCGCGTAGATCTCGACGGCTTCGGCGCTGACGACGGCGAAGCTCAGGCCGTTGGGCGAGAGGGCGAAGTTCTGTCCAGCGCGGGCGATGGGCGAGCAGTCGATGTGGAGGAGCAGGTTGCCGCTATCGATCTGATAGACGTCGACGGTCTGGCCGTTGAGCTGGGCGGGGACGAGTTCGTCGGTGGGGATCGCGGCGGAGTTGACCAGGATACGGCTGACGGCGAAGCGTCCGCTGGTGGGGGAGAAGGCGAAGCGCGGGGCGATGTAGGAGCCAGAGAGGACGGCTTGCCACATCTCGTCGCCGCGGAGGTTGAAGGCGGCGAGTAATTGCTGGGTATCGCCACCGTGACAACTGAAGGCGATGAATTCGCTGCGGGTGACGAAGGCTGGCGATGGCCTGCAGGTGGAGTCGAAGATGCCGAGTTGATAGAGCTTGCCGGTGTAGGTGCTGAAGTCGAAGGCCCAGGTCTGGTTACCCTGGTCGAGGGTGTTGAGGAATCCGGCGGCGTTGAGTGGAATCTCTCCGGGGCCACGGGAGAGAACGCGTCCAGCAGCGGCGGCGACGACGTGATCGTCGGCGGGGTCTGGGATGAGCAGCCGGTAGAAGCTGATGAGGGTGCCGGAGGGGTTGGGCGTGGAGTCGCCGCTGGCCTGCGGTTGGGTGCTGGGCTCGACGGTCTCGATGGTGAGCAGGTCGGACTCCGGGGTGAGCAGGATGGCTTGGATGGCGTGCTCGGAGTGCAGGAATTGGCGGAGCACGAAGGGTTCGGGCGAAGCCAGATTGAGCAGCGGGGCGAAGGTGTAGAGGGTGTTGTGGATGCGCAGCAGAAAGCGTCCGCGACCGAGGTTCCAGAGGAACTGACCCTGATCGTGGAGACGCCACTCGGTGGAGGCGAGGACTTTGCCAGAGGGCAGTTCGAGCAGGGCGGTGTGGACGGTACGGTCGTCGTCGTCGACGGGATCGTTGGGCAGGCGACGGAGCAGGCGGCGGACGCCGAAGGAGAGCAGCAGATGCTGGTCGTCGACGAAGTTGACGGACAGCAGCGAACTACCGGAGAGCAGCCAGCGGGTGGAGAGCGCCTGATAGCCAAGATCTTCCAGGGGGATATGGGCACTGGGAGGTCGCGGACGAGCGAACAACGGAGCGCAGACGCAGAGCAGCAGAGCCAGCAAGGCAAATCGGGCCGCCGAGCGGGACGGGCGAGTGAGCGCGGGATTGGAGGAGGGAACCTGCATGAGAGCGGGTGCGTATATGCCAGTATCGCGCATCGCGTACCAATACTGTTGCATAGACGGTAGTGAGATCACAATTGTTACAGATGAGTGGTGCAAGTGCTGGTGATAGTGATAGAAAAGCTAGTCGGTTGCAGTGTAACGAAGGAGAAGTACGCATGATGGATTTTTGGAAGAAGTCAGGTGCCGGGCTGAAGTTAGCCGTCGGGCTGGGAGTATCGGTTGGACTAGCGAGCGTGACCAGCAGCATGGCCTGGGCGCAGGCGACGGCGGCGAGCGCGAAAGACAGCAAACCGATCGAGGTATACGTCCCGATACCGGGGTTCGATACAACCTCGCTGGACACGACGGTGGACCCCTGCAATGACTTCTACAAGTTTTCCTGCGGCAAGTTTGCGGCTAACCATCCGATACCAGCGGACCAGGCAGGCGTGGACCAGTTCTATGCGCTGTACAACGTGAATACGCAGTCGCTGCATGGGATTCTGGAGAAGGCCGCTGCGATGAAGACCGGCCGCTCAGAAGATGCGCAGAAGATTGGCGACTACTACGAGAGCTGCATGAACACCGACCTGATCGAGCAGAAGGGACTGGCCCCGATCAAGCCTTTGCTGGACGAGATTGATGCGGTAAAGAACAAGTCGCAACTGGCGGAGCTGGTGGGCAAACTACAGCGGATGGGCGTGGATGTGTTCTTTGGCTATGGCGAACAGCAGGACTTCAAGGACGCGACCAAGCAGATTGCGGTTGTAAGCCAGGGAGGGTTGGGCCTTCCGGAGAAGGACTACTACCTGCGGACGGGCGCGAAGGATGCCGAGGTGCGCCAGCAGTATGTGGAGCACGTTGCCAAGATGCTGACACTGGCAGGCAGCACGCCGGAGCAGGCCGCGAAGGACGCGAAGGCGGTGATGGCGATGGAGACGGCGTTGGCCAAAGGCTCCATGGGCGTGACCGAGATGCGTGATCCGGAGAAGATTTATCATCTGCAGCCGATCACTACGTTTGAAGCCAGTACGCCGGGGTTCAACTTTGCGAAGTTTGAAGCTGCCGTCCACTCCCCACGCGTGACGGAGATCAACGATGCGACACCGGAGTTCTTCCCTGCCCTGATCAAGGAGGTGCAGGCGACCGATCTGGAGACGCTGAAGGCTTACATGCGCTACCACGTGCTGACGACGGCAGCGAGCCGTCTGCCGAAGCGCTTCGATGAAGAGAACTTCGACTTCTACGGGCGCAAGCTGAACGGCCAGCCGGTGCAGGCGGCGCGCTGGAAGCGCTGCTCGAACGCGGTGAACGGTGCGCTGGGCGAAGCGCTGGGCAAGGTGTATGTGGAAGAGTACTTTGCCGGCGACAGCAAGACCAAGATGGTGGAGATGGTGAAGGACATCGAGAACGCAATGGATCGCGATATCGATACGCTGGACTGGATGTCGGCGACGACCAAGACGCGGGCGAAGGAGAAGCTGCATTGGGTGGCCAACAAGATTGGCTATCCGGACAAGTGGCGCGACTACTCCAAGCTGGAGGTAAAGCCGGAGGATGCGCTGGGTAACACGCTGCGCGCCAACGAGTTTGAGAACGACCGCCAGTTGAACAAGATCGGCAAGCCGGTGGACCACAGCGAGTGGGGCATGACACCGCCGACGGTGAATGCGTACTACGACCCGAGCATGAACGACATCAACTTCCCTGCCGGGATTCTGCAGCCTTCGTTCTACGATCCGAAGCAGGATGACGCGGTGAACTACGGGCACATCGGCGCGGTGATTGGCCATGAGTTGACCCACGGGTTCGACGACGAGGGTAAGAAGTTCGATGCCAAGGGCAACCTGAGCGACTGGTGGACTGCCGAGGACACCAAGAAGTTCGAAGGGCGCACGGACTGCCTGGTGAAGGAGTACGGCGGGTTTACGGCAGTGGACGACGTGAAGGTCAACGGCAAGCTGACGCTGGGCGAAAACACGGCAGACAACGGCGGACTGGTGCTGGCGTACATGGCTTATCTGGAGCGGGCGAAAGCCAACGGCGTGGACCTGAGCGCGAAGAAGGATGGGTTTACGGCGCCACAGCGGTTCTACATTGGCTTCGCACAGAACTGGTGCGAGAACGCCCGTCCGGAGCAGGTGCGCAACCAGGTGCTGACCGATCCTCACTCGCCGGACCACTTCCGCGCGAATGGCGCGATTGTGAATCAGCCTGGATTCGCGGAGGCCTTTGGTTGCAAGAAGGGTGCTCCGATGGTTCCGGTGGATAGCTGCCGCGTCTGGTAGGTGTAAGCGAGTCGATGGCAATGGCGGAGACTTCGGTCTCCGCCATTTTTGTTTTGAATGTGCGAGAGTGGAGGTATGGCAGATTTACGGAGACAACGGGCGCTGGGGTTTGGTGCGTGCGCGCTGGCGAGTTCCTTTTGGGGATGCGGCTTCTTTTTTGGCAAGATTGCGCTGGCGGAGATGGGCTTTGCGCACATGGTGCTGTACCGGTTTCTGTTCGCGATCCTCGCACTTGTGCCTCTTCTGGTTACACATCGTCCGGGACTGAACGGCAAGGAGTGGGGGGTGCTGCTCGCGGCTTCGTTTCTGGGCGTGCCGCTGCAGTTTTTGATCCAGTTCTATGGGTTGTCGATTACGACAGTGAGCCATGCTTCGCTGATGGTGGGAACGATGCCGGTGATCCTGGCGGTGGGTGCGGCGATCTTTGCGCATGAGCGGATGGATGGGTTGGGCTGGGTGGCGCTGGCGGGTTCGACCTGTGGCGCGGCACTGATTGCACTGGGCGGCAAGCACCATGCTGGTGCGGGCGAGGCGACGCTGGGTGGAGATCTGCTGGTGGTGCTTTCGCTGGGGATTGCGTTGTTCTGGATTTTGCTGAACAAGCAGTTGATGGAGCGGCACAGCCATGTGGTGGTGACGGCGTATGGGCTGCTGCTGGGGACGCTGATGCTGGTGGTGTGGGTTCCGGTTCGGTATGGC